>JAIFKU010000141.1 GCA_020049495.1 Accumulibacter sp. | reverse complement strand
CGCGGGAGTAGCTCAGTTGGTAGAGCGATACCTTGCCAAGGTATAGGTCGAGAGTTCGAGACTCTTCTCCCGCTCCAAATTAAAAAGGAAAGTGCTAGTTGCACTTTCCTTTTTTCCTTTTCGGGACAGGTATAATCCCCAGCCACAGCCCGGATGGTGAAATAGGTAGACACAAGAGACTTAAAATCTCTCGACCTAACGGTCGTACCGGTTCGATTCCGGTTCCGGGCACGTTTTTATACTAGAGCCCGAATGATCATTTTTGACCTGTCCTGCGATCATGGCCATCCTTTTGAAGGCTGGTTTCAGTCGCCTGCGAACTTCGACTCACAACTCGATTCCGGGTTGATTTCGTGCCCACACTGCGGATCGTCCGAAATTCACCGGGTTCCTTCTGCAGTTCATCTGGCCAAGCCGATAAACACGCCTGAAGAAAAGGTAGAGATACCAGCGATCAATACCCAGTCGGGGATGCTTGCAGCCTATCATCAACTCATGTCGGTAATCGTTGCCAATAGTGAGGATGTCGGAAAGAATTTTGCTGAAGAAGCGCGCAAAATTCACTACATGGAAGCTCCGCTTCGTTCTATCCGGGGTGAAGCCAGTTCCGATGATTATGAAAGCCTGCGCGAAGAGGGCATTGAAGTAGTACGCTTGCCGATTGTCAAGAAAGAGGATTTGAACTAGATTTCTGGCGCCTTGCTTTTAACTTTACATAATACAAATTATGCGCTTAACGAGTGTCTTTGAGGAAGGCTAGTTATATGCCTAACAGTGGCTCAGTTCATTCCGATGCACTAGTAATTTTCGGCGTCACCGGTGATCTTGTTCATAAGAAAGTATTTCCTGCGCTTTATTCGATGGCAAAGCGCGGGGTTCTTAAAGTTCCAGTGATCGGAGTGGCTTCTTCGAAACTGAGCTTGGCGCAGCTCTGCGAACGGGCAACGGTCAGCATCAAGGAGTTCGGCGGAATTGATGACCCCAAGGCCCTCCAGCATTTTCTCTCCCGACTAAGTTATGTAAGCGGAAATTATAACGACCCGGGTACGTTTGAAGCACTCAAGAACGCCTTGGGTGATGCCAAACGACCTGCTCATTATCTGGCCATTCCTCCTTCACTGTTCGAAACGATGATCAAGGGTCTCGGTTTCTCGGGACTGGCCGACCAGGCACGCGTCATCGTTGAAAAACCGTTCGGTCGGGATCTTGCCTCCGCGCGGGAACTGAATCGCATCGCGCGCTCTGTTTTTCCGGAAAACTCGATCTTCCGCATTGATCACTACCTTGGCAAGGAAGCGATCATGAATATTCTCTACTTCCGTTTTGCCAATTCGTTTCTTGAGCCCATCTGGAACCGTAATTACGTGGCGAGCGTGCAAATTACCCTGTCCGAAAAATTTGGTGTCGAAGGTCGCGGTGCGTTTTATGAAACAGCCGGTTGTCTGCGCGACGTAATCCAGAACCACCTGTTCCAGATTGTCGCCCTGCTAGCCATGGAGCCTCCTGCCTACAGGGGCTATGGTGCTGTACACGGCAAGACAGCCGATGTTTTCCATGCCATGCGCCCGTTGAAACCTGAGGACATGGTACGCGGGCAATATGCCGATTATCGGAATGAACCGGGAGTAGATCAAAACTCCGATGTCGAGACTTATTGCGCCTTGAGACTTTTCATCGACTCGTGGCGCTGGGAAGGCGTTCCCTGGTACTTGCGCTCAGGAAAATACCTGGCCGAAACGGCCTGCGAGGTCATCGTTCAATTGAAACCACCACCGCAGCGCCTGTTTGCCGATTCAACCCCCACGGACGGGCCCGCCAATTACCTGCGATTCCGCCTTTCTCCCAGTTCCGCCCTCGCCCTCGCGACTCGAGTCAAGCGTCCGGGAAAGGAATTCGTCGGCGATCAGCGTGAACTCTTCTTGTCGGATGAGCGTCCGGGCGAGGAAACGCCTTATGAGCGGCTTCTCGGCGATGCCATGGCCGGTAACGGAGCACTTTTCATCCGCCAGGACGCGGTCGAAGCGGCTTGGGCCGTCGTCGAACCGGTCTTGAACAAGCATCCCCCGGTCTTCCCTTATCCGCATCATGGCTGGGGTCCGGTTCAGGCTGACGCTCTCATCGCCGATGACGGTTGCTGGCACAACCCCAAACCAGGACATGCCTTAAAGAACACGGTTGATAGTAAAACGAGGTAACAAATCCAATCTTACTCAAGCCCCTTGATGAGCCATAAACAAATTGAATCTTGAAAATACTTTACCATACATGTATGGTGTAACATAAGGCTAAGAGACATGCTCTGAACCAGAAAGTAATTTCAATAGGCAAGAAACAAAGATGAAAAACCCCGCTTCCTCCCGGATTTTCAAGCACATTGAGTCAGTTTCCATCGGTACGCAACTCTATCGCCACTTGAGAGAATCCATCATTCGTGGCGAACTTCATCCGGGTCAGGCCTTGTCCGAAGCTGAAATCGCACGGCAGTATTCGACCAGCCGGCAGCCCGTACGTGAAGCCTTCATTAAGCTGGCAGAAGAACGCCTGGTGATTATCCAGCCACAACGCGGGACTTTCGTGGTCAAAATTTCGGTTGCTGATGTACTGGATGCGCGCTTTGTACGCGAAGCCATCGAGGTGGCCGTTGCTCAGGAAGCCGCCACATCGGCACCGCCGACCGCGATCAAAGAATTACGTCATTTGATCGAACAACAGACAGCCGTTGCGCACGGACATAACGACGAATTCCTGGCGCTTGACGAAGAATTCCACCGCACCATCGCCTTGTCGGTTGGTCGTGCCCACGCCTGGCGCGTGATTGAGGGCATCAAGGCGCAGATGGACCGTATCCGCTACCTTAGTCTGGATGATGCGACGCCCATTCCCTTGCTCATAGAACAGCACGCCCGCATGGTAGACGGGATCGAAGCCGGTGACCCCACTGCGGCGGCCGCTGCAACCCGCAGTCACCTGCGGGAAATCATCATTTCACTGCCCAATATTGCTGCCCGCTTTCCCGATGTCTTTGAGTCGGCCTGACTCGTCAGTTCGCGACTAAACAATAACTGACACTGACTGACGTCAATCCGGCTGGAAGCGGGGCGGATTGACTCCAATCAGGCGCTCCGGCCAGCCAGGGATAGCACTTCAGCCCAGACACCTTCATCAACGAGAATGCCGTTGGCCCGATGCTCCTTGCGGATGCGCGCTGTCGACTCACCCGGATAGAGTACTTCCCGGTTGTTTTCGGCAGGCGTGGATGAATTAACGTAATCGACAACACTATCGGCTACCTTGTCGGTAAATTCTTCACCCCCCAGCTGACGCGGGTCGAAGACCATGATGACCTGCGAACAACCGGTACAACTGCCCTGCTTGATCTGGTCGATCTCGTTTGTTGCCAAACCTTCGGATAGCACGGCCGCCAGCGTATCGAGCAGGATGGAGAATCCGGATCCCTTCCAGTAGCCCATCGGCAGAATGCGCATGGATTCTTCGATCGGGCCAGGCTCGGAGGTCAGATTGCCTTCCTTGTCGAATCCGCCCGGGAATGGCAACGTTGCCCCCTTGAGGCGGGTCACCTGCAGCTTGCCGTAAGAATACTGCGACATGGCCATATCCAGAACGATATGACCCTTCTTGCGTGGAACGGCCATCACGAACGGGTTATTGCCCAGGCGTGTATTCTTGCCTCCCCAGGACGGCATGCACGATTCGGTGTTCGTCCAACTGATCGCCACATAACCCTTGTCGGCGGCATACCAGCCGTAAGTGCCGCCACGCATCCAGTGCGTGGTATTGCGCAGCGTCACGACACCTATCCCCTGCCCGGCCGCAATGGCTATGGCACGGTCAGTGGCATGAAATGCGTTGAGGATGCCGGGGCCGCGATTACCATCATAAATTTCAATGACACCGAGTTTCTTGACCAGCGATGGTTTGGCATTCGGATCGACCCAGCCTCGCTTCAGGTAATCGACAAAACGTGCCACCCGGTTCAAACCATGCGAGTAAATGCCATCGCAGCTTGATTCGGTGTGGACACGGGCACAGACAGAGGCCTCCTGCTCATTCATGCCGGCCTTGACAAAGGCTTCGGTAACGACGTGCTGCACTGTTTCAAAAGGAATGCGTGCCATGCGGCTTGCTCCAACGCTGGGTCAGGGGTGTAAGCCCGGATTCCTGTCCGGGCTGAATTAAATGACGCTTACCAGTTCCACAGCGTGCCGTCTTCAAGACGGGCCACAGGGAGATAGGCCGGTTCGTAGGGGAACTTGGCGGCCAGCTTCTCGTCGATCTCGACGCCGATGCCGGGTTTGTCCCCCGGATGCATGAAGCCATCCTTGAAACTCCAGCCACACTGGAACACCTCCATCGTTTGCTCGTGGTAACCCATGTATTCCTGCATGCCGAAATTTGGTGCCCACAGATCGAAGTGCAGCGCCGCACCCATGCATACCGGCGACAGATCGGATGGTCCATGTGAACCCGTTCGCACCTGGTACATGGCAGCGAAATCAGCGATCCGGCGCAGGTGTGTCAGTCCGCCGGAATGGGCAACAGTCATGCGGATGTAGTCGATCAGATGCTCTTCAATAAGCTGCTTGCAATCCCAGATGGTATTGAATACCTCACCGACGGCGATCGGGGTAACAGTGTGCTGGCGGATCAGACGATATGCTTCCTGATTCTCGGCCGGGGTCGGGTCTTCCATCCAGAAGAGACGATATTCTTCGATTGACTTGCCCAGGCGAGCGGCTTCGATTGGCGTCAGGCGGTGATGAACATCATGCAGCAGATGCGGCTCGAAACCGAATTTGTCGCGCACGGCGGCGAACAGCTTGGGCACGTAGTCCAGGTATTTCTCGGTCGACCAGGCCTGCTCTTCCGGCCAGCCTTTGGTCGCCGGTTCGTAGGCGCCACCCTTGGAAACGCCATAGACGGATTTCATTCCGGGAACACCACACTGGGCACGGATGGCTTTAAAGCCTTTTTCCTGATACTGGGCGAAAGCATCGAGCGTTTCGGGGATGTCGCGGCCAGTGGCATGGCTATACACCATGACGTGCTCGCGCGAGGCACCGCCGAGCAATTGATAGACCGGCATGTTGGCAATCTTGCCCTTGATGTCCCACAGTGCCACATCTACGGCACCGATGGCGCACATGGTGACCGGACCACGGCGCCAGTAGGCGCCCTTGTACAGGTACTGCCAGACATCCTCGATCTTCTGTGGATCGCGACCGATCAGCAGCGGGCAAACGTGATCCTTCAGATATGAGGCCACGGCCAATTCCCTGCCGTTCAACGTAGCGTCACCAAGGCCGGTCACACCTTCATCCGTCGTGATTTTCAACGTGACAAAGTTGCGTCCCGGGCAACAGACAATAACTTCCGCACTAACAATTTTCATCTTGATCTCCTATTGAATATCTGGCAGCCGACGCTCTGGTAAGTCTTGCCCTGACCTACCATACCAGTATATCCGAACATGACTAAACCAGCCAGACCTCTGCAAAATAACTTAAAATCCCCGCAAAACAATGCTGATTATAAGAAAAAACCAATATTTGGCAACCAAAAAAGAACCCGGAAGTGAGACTTGCAAGCAAGTTTGATACGTACTACCATACATCCGTTGTTGATTCATGGTGCACATAAAGCCGATAAACCCTATGCATTACAAGGAGTACATCACTATGAAAAAGATGTTATTGCTGTTATCAGTTGCTGCCGGATTTATGGTCTGTTCCGGAGTCAATGCCGCTCCGTATACTTTGAATGTCAATTCTGCGTTGACTGCCGACGACCCCTTGTTCAAGGGATTGAATCAATTCAAGGCAGAAGTTGAAAGACGCTCGGCAGGGCAAATTGAGGTCAAATTATTCCCCAGTTCGCAACTCGGTCCGGATGAAGATGTACTGGAGCAGGCTCGTTCCGGTGCTGGCGTCGCCGTGGTGGTTGACGGCGGACGCATGGCCCCGTTTGTGAAGGAATTCGGCATTCTTGGCGCCCCTTATGTGGCCAACAATTTCGAAGAAATGCGCAAAGTTGTTACCTCGCCGCTGTTTGAAACCTGGGTCAAGAAATTGCGTGACACCTCCGGCCATCAAGTTTTCTCGTTCAACTGGTATCAAGGCGCACGTCATGTACTGACCAACAAGCCGGTCAAAGTACCGGCTGACCTGGCTGGTGTCCGCATGCGTACCCCGGGCGCACCGGTCTGGCTGGAAACAGTACGCGGTCTGGGCGCCACGCCAACACCGATGCCCTGGGCCGAAGTCTATTCCGCGCTACAGATGAAAGCTATTGACGCTGCCGAAGCACAGGACCCGGCCACTTATGGTCAACGACTGTATGAAGTGATCAAGTACATTACCAAAACTGGACATATCCAGTTGATCACCGGTCTGGTTGGTTCCAAAATCTGGTTCGACAAATTGCCTCCCAACCTGCAAGTCATCATTCGTGAAGAAGCGCTGAAGGCGGGGGACACGGGCTCCAAAGCAACTATCGATTCGCTCATGAACTTCGAAAAGCTGATGACTGAAAAAGGCGTAACGATCAGCGAAGTGGACATCAAGCCATTCGTCGCATCGACCGCTTTTGTCTATGAGAAGCTGGGCTACACCGATCTGCGCAAACAGGTTAACGCCATTCTGGGTCGCTAGGGAGCATAAACGCCATGGTAAGCAATAAATTTGTCAAGTTTGAGGAACGCCTTGCCATGGCGTTTTTCGCCGGCACGTCACTGTTCGTTCTTGTTGGCGCTATTACCCGCAGCCTCAATCACCCCGTCATATGGGCGGTGGATCTGGCTCAGCTCTCATTTGTGTGGGCCTGCGTACTGGGCGCCGATCTGGCCATGAAAAACAATGCCCATATCGAAATCGACATTGTGGTGCGTTATTTTCCGGCATCGATCAGAAGAATGATTGCCATCGTTTGGTTGTTTGCAATGGCCGCCTTCCTGGCCATGCTGATCTGGTACGGCACGGATCTGACCCTGATGAACAAGGAGCGTGAATTGGGCGACGTGGGCATCAGTTACAGCTGGGTCACCGGCGCCATTCCGGTGGGCTGTGCGCTTATGCTGTCCACCACACTCAGGCGCCTGTATCTCGGTTTGACCGGACGCGAAACCCTTTCACTTGAAGGTCATGACGGAACGGTGATCTAAGATGAGTCTTACACTGACAATTCTGTTTCTATTTCTGATGTTCATGGGCATGCCGGTTGCCTTTGCTATCGGCATATCGGCGGTCATGTTTTACATCTTCGGCCCGGTTCCGACCTCGATTGCCATCCAGAAAATCACGACGGTAACCCAGTCCTTCCCCTTGCTCGCGGTGCCCCTCTTTGTATTTGCCGGGCACCTGATGAACGAATCGGGTATAACGGCACGGCTGATCAAGCTGTCCACCGTACTCACCGGCTGGATGCGTGGCGGGCTGGCCATGGTGGCCATTATGCTGAGCGCCCTGATGGGCGGCGTTTCCGGATCTGCCGTGGCAGACGCGGCAATGGAAGCGCGGATTCTCGGGCCGGCCATGCTCAAGGAAGGCTACACCAAGGGTTACGCCTGCGCAGTCATCGCGGTGGGTTCGCTGATCACGGCGACCATTCCACCCAGCATTGGCCTGATTCTCTATGGCTTCATGGGCAATGTCTCGATCGGTCGCCTGTTTGTCGGTGGCGTGGTTCCCGGTATCCTGATGACTATCGTCCTGATGAGCATGGCCTATTGGGTCGCAGGCAAACGCGGCTACAAACCCACACTCAAGGAATTTCCTTCCTTTAAAACCATTGGCCAGAGCATTTGGGAATGCAAGTGGGCCCTGATGTTCCCGATCCTGCTGATTGGGGGTATCCGTTACGGCATCTTTACACCATCCGAAGCGGGTGCCTTTGCCGTGGCCTATGCTATCTTCGTGGGACTGTTCATCTACCGGGAACTGACCGTTGAGAACTTGCTCAAAGGACTGAAGCAAGCTGTTACCGACACTGGCATGATCATGCTGATCATCATGTTCTCCTCGATGATCGGTTACATGATCACGCTGGAAGGCGTGCCGCAAGCCTTGGCCGTCACCCTGATCGACATCACGAACAATCCGTCCTTGCTGATGATGATGATCATTGCTTTCATCATCGTGCTCGGCATGTTCCTTGAAAGTACCGTGATCGTTCTGTTGCTGACGCCGATTCTGGTTCCGGTCATTCTGAAAGTCGGGATTGACCCGGTGCACTTTGGCTTGGTGATGATGACTTGCGTGACGCTTGGCGGCATGACGCCACCGGTGGGAGTTGCCATGTTCGCCGTATGTGGCATTCTCAAATGCCCGATGGACGAATACACCTTTGAAGCAGTGCCCCTGATCCTAGCGGTCATTGCCTTGGTTGTGGTGATGATTCTCTGGCCAACCAGTGTGTTGTTCCTGCCCAACATGGTATTCGGCCCGGGGTAGTTAGGGATCTTCAAAGTCTTTCTGCGATAATCGAAGGGCAGGTATCTTCCTGCCCGTGCCTGATTTCCTGAAATCTACTTTAGCGAATCCCCCCAAGCGATGACCCCCCTCCTGGCTCCAGAACCACTCATATTTGTTGATCTGGAAACCACAGGTGCAAATTTCACCAATGATCGCATCATTGAAATCGGCTTCGTCGAGGTCGATCAGAATGGCGCGCGCGAGTGGAGTTCTCTGGTCAATCCAGGCGGCCCTGTTTCAGACTTTATTACCGGGTTGACCGGGATCGACTCGGCAATGGTTTCAACGGCACCGAGCTTCGAGCAACTGGCCCCCTTCGTTCTTGAAAAACTCCGTGGCCGCGTGTTCATCGCCCACAATGCCCGTTTCGACTACACTTTTCTCAAACGCGAATTCAAACGCCTCGGCATTGAATTTCGCGCGCCGAACCTGTGTACCGTCAA
>JAIFKU010000144.1 GCA_020049495.1 Accumulibacter sp. | reverse complement strand
TGGGCAAAAAACTGATTCTTCCCGCCGAAGTGAAAGTATGCGCGACCTGTAGTTACTGGGATGGGGAGCGAAAAGTTGACCCCGAACTCCGGGTCGTCGTCGTTGACGAGAGTTGTGCGGGAGAATGTCTGGTTCAAAACAAGTGCTGCCAAGGATTGAACGACGAGTTTGAATGGCGCAATGATTGCCTGTGGGAGCATCTGGCTCCCGATACGCCGTCGTCCAGCGACGACAGTGCCGACAGCGACAAGAAATAAGATTTTCCGGACTTTCAGCTCACGCTGAGACCGAGTCGCAGAAACTCATCCCACACGTTTCCGGCACCCGTAGCGCCCTTGATCATCCGGTCGATGCGTGCCGCATGCGCCAGCGCGGTGTTGGCCCTGGCCTGATCGATCCGTTGCACAGCACGTTTGAACAGGACCTGCCGCGCACCCCATACCCGCGCTTCCTTGAGCAACACATCGAGTGACTGGCGCTCCTTCAGCCCGGCCCTGACCTGAGCCAGCGCACGGATTTCTTCAGTCAAGGCCCAGAGCACCAGCGGCGGCGCTTCACCTTCCTGCTGCAAGCCATCCAGCGTCCGCGTCAGGCGCGCCACATCACCGGCGAGGAGTGCCTCGCGCAGACCGTCAAGGTCGTAGCGCGCCACATTCAGCACCGCCTCCTGCACCTGCTGCAGGCTCAGTTCGCCGGCCGGATAAAGCAGACCCAGTTTCAATATTTCCTGATGCGCGGCCAGCAGATTGCCTTCGACACGTTCAGCGACAAAGCGCAATCCTTCACTATCCGCGACCTGTTGCTGACGACGCAGACGGGCGGCAATCCAGGCTGGCAGTTCGGCCAGATTCGGAGGAATCAGTTTGATGGCGACTCCCGCCTCGGCCAGTGCCTTCAGCCAGACGGCCTTTTCCTCCGTCCAGTCGAGGCCGGGAAGCGTCACCAGCAGCAGGGCATCGGGCGAAGGCCGGGCACAATAGTCCTGAATCGCCGCACTGCCCTCGCGCCCGGGCTTGCCGGTGGGAATGCGCACGTCGATCAGCTTGCGCCCGCCAAACAGCGACATGTTGCCGGCGGCGTGGTGCAGATCATCCCAGTTGAACCCGGAAATGGACGTCAGAACTTCGCGCTCGTCGAAACCGTGGCGACGAGCTGCCGCGCGAATGGCATCGGCGGCCTCTATAACCAGCAGGGGTTCGTCGCCGTAAACGACGTAGACCGGTTTCAGTTCGCGTTCAAGCTGCGCTACCAGTTGCTCGCCCCGGAGCTGCATGTCTCAACACCAAAGTCGCGCAAGCGACTCTCGAACCTCCCCTCGCCCTCGGGGAGAGGGGTCGGGGGTGAGGGAAACGGACTGATGCATGAGCCTCATGCTTGTGCAAAATCCACGTCCGTCACTCCACTGCTGGCGTAACCGGCTTGACCGCTGCCAGACGGCGCATCAACTGCTGCACCAGATCGTTCTCCATGTCCCGCCAGAGCAGATCTTCTTCCTGCGTCTTGGCCAGCACGTCCGAGTCGGCGTAGGTCAATTCGCGACTCAGTTCGACCGTACCGGGCAAAACCAGATCGCGCCCCTTGTTATCGGTAATCCGGTAGCCGTAGCGATAGCGCAGACTCTTTTCGCGCACACGGCCCGAACTGGAGAGCGAGAGGATCACCGGTTCGCGTGTCTCGGCCGTAGGCACAAAAATGGCCTGTGCATCCTGTGCCGTTTCGGCAATGCGGGTTGAGCCCGAGGAGCGGATGGCGCGCTTCAGGCCGGCTCCGATCAGCGAATAATCAGCTACGTCAAGGTAAAGACTTTCGTAGGGCAGGGAATATGAGCCGCGTAACTGAAAGCCGCAACCGGCAAGAACCCCCACCATGATCAGGGCAAAGACAGCTAAACGGGGTGTTGGGCGCATTACAGTATCCCTCCGTCCTTAGACGACGATATTGACCAGCCGGCCCGGTACTACAATCAGTTTCCTGGGCGCTTTCCCATCAAGATGCTTTAGCACCACCTCACTGGCCAGCGCCGCCGCCTCGATCATGCTCTCGTCCGCGGAAGCCGGCACGCGCAGGCTGCCGCGCAGCTTGCCATTGACCTGCAGCATCAGTTCGATTTCATCCTGGACCAGCGCTGTCGCATCGGCCTTAGGAAAAAGCTGTACCCCGGCCGTCTGCCCGGGTTTGAGCTCGGCGTAGAGCGCTTCGCAGACGTGCGGCACGATCGGATAGAGCATCAGCGCCACGGCTTCCAGAGCCTCCTGCCTGACTGCGCGTGCGCGCGCCGAAGCAGCGTCGAGTCTGGCAAAGGCGTTGAGCAGTTCCATCACGGCGGCGATCGCCGTATTGAACTGCTTGCGCCGGCCGTAATCATCCGTCACCTTGCCGATGGTCTGATGCAACTGGCGACGGAAAGCCTTCAGTTCTGCCGACAACTCACCCTCCGAATAGGCAGTCACCAGACCACCGGAGACGTGCTCGAAGACCATCCGCCACACGCGTTTGAGAAAACGGAACGCCCCTTCGACCCCGGCGTCAGACCACTCCAGCGACTGATCCGGAGGCGAGGCAAACATGATGAACAGGCGCGCCGTGTCAGCGCCAAACTGGTCGATCAGCGATTGTGGATCGACACCGTTATTCTTCGATTTCGACATTTTCTCGATGCCGCCGATAGACACCGGCAGACCGTCGACACTGAGCAAAGCGCCAATGGCGCGACCCCGTTCATCGTGCGTGACATCGACATCGGCCGGGTTGATCCAGTCCTTCTTGCCGTTGGCATCATCCCGATAGAAGGTCGGCGCAACAACCATGCCCTGAGTCAGCAGATGGGCAAACGGTTCGTCCAGCGGGGCATCACCGAACAGACCGGCATCGCGCATCAGCTTGGTCCAGAAACGCGAGTAGAGCAGATGCAGGATGGCGTGCTCGATGCCGCCGATGTACTGGTCGATGCCGCCCTTGCACCAGTAGGCAACGCGTTCGTCGACCATGGCCTGGTCGTTGTCCGGGCAGCAGTAGCGCAGGAAGTACCACGACGACTCGACGAAGGTATCCATCGTGTCGGTTTCGCGGCGTGCCGGTTTGCCGCATTTCGGGCAACTGCATTCGTAGAACTCGGGCATCCTGGCCAGCGGACTGCCGGCACCGGTGACGGTGACGTTTTCGGGCAAAACGACCGGCAACTGCTCGTCCGGCACCGGCACGTCGCCGCAATCGGAGCAGTGGATGATCGGGATCGGGCAACCCCAGTAGCGCTGGCGCGAAATACCCCAGTCACGCAAGCGGAACTGGGTTTTCTTTTCACCCAGACCCTTGGCGGCAAGGTCGCTGGAAATTGCGTCGAACGCCGCCGGATAATCGAGGCCGTCGTACTTGCCTGAATTGACGCAGACGCCGAGTTCGGCGTAGGCCTCCTGCCACGGCGCCGCCACATCGGCGTAGGCTGCGGCCTGCGAGGCAATAACCATGCGGATCTCCAGCCCATACTTGGCGGCGAACGCGTAATCGCGCTCGTCGTGCGCCGGAACGGCCATTACCGCGCCTTCGCCATAGCCCATCAGCACGTAGTTGGCGACCCACACCGGCAGCTTCTCGCCATTGAGCGGATGCACAACAAACAGGCCGGTCGGCATGCCCTTCTTTTCCATCGTCGCCATGTCGGCTTCGGCGACGCCGCCGCGCTTGCATTCCTCGATGAACTCGCGCAGCTCGGGGTTATTGACCGCCGCCTGCGTCGCCAGCGCATGCTCGGCCGCCACGGCAACGTAGGTCGCGCCCATCAGGGTGTCAGGACGTGTGGTGAATACCCTGAGCACACCTTCGGTGCCAATCGACGCCTTATCGAATGGGAAACCGACGTCGCAACCGAAGCTCTTGCCGATCCAGTTCTTCTGCATCGTCTTGACCTGTTCGGGCCAGCCGCCCAACTGGTCGAGGTCAGCCAGCAACTCGTCAGCGTAGGCGGTGATCTTCATGTAGTACATCGGGATTTCGCGCTTCTCGATCAGCGCGCCCGAACGCCAGCCGCGCCCGTCGATCACCTGTTCGTTGGCCAGCACGGTCTGGTCTTCCGGATCCCAATTGACCGTTCCGAGCCGCTTGTAGATCAGGCCTTTGGCGTAGAGGCGGATGAACAGCCACTGTTCCCAGCGGTAGTAGTCCGGCTTGCAGGTCGCCAGCTCACGATCCCAGTCGATGGCGAAACCGAGCCGCTTGAGCTGTCCCTTCATGTACTCGATGTTGGCGTAAGTCCATTGCGCCGGCGGCACGTTGTTCTGGATCGCGGCGTTCTCGGCCGGCATGCCGAAAGCGTCCCAGCCCATCGGCTGCATGACGTTGAAACCGAGCATCCTGTGGAAGCGCGAAAGCACGTCACCGATCGTGTAGTTGCGCACATGCCCCATGTGCAGCTTGCCCGACGGATACGGGAACATCGACAGGCAATAGTATTTGGGCAGGCTCGTATCCTCAACGGCACGTGCTGCACCGGTCTTGTTCCAGTGCGCTTGTGCGGCAAGTTCGATCTCTTGGGGCTGGTATTTTTCCTGCATGGCGTACGCTAATCAGAAATGAACTAAACCGCGAATTATACGCGGTTTAGTGCAAGTTACCGGTAGCCAGACGATGCGTGGGGCGGATGCTCCTGAGTAAATAGCAAAAGGGGCTGGCCTCATGGGCAGCCCCTTTTTATCGGATAGTCGTTACGGAATCAGCGCCCGGATATGCGGAATTATCAGATCAACCGTACTCTGCAGTCACCGACTATTTCTTGGCAATTGCGACCAGCTCGACTCGCGCTCCTTTGGCCAGTGCAGTTATGCCAACGGCCGCCCTGCTCGGGTAAACCGTTCCCTCGAAATACGAGCCATAAATCGTATTGATCCTGGCAAATTCTTGCATATCTGTTGTGTAGATCGTCACCAGGATCAGATCATCCATCGTCATTTCGGTAGCAGTCAGCACCGCTTTCATATTGCGCATGCACTGATGCATCTGTTCCTCAAGGTCATTGCTGACCAGATCGCCACTTCTGGGAAGGAAGGGCATCAAACCGGAGGTGTGAAGAAAGCCGTCCTTCATTACCGCTTGTGAAAAGGGGCCAAATGCCGGTGACGATTTGTCGGTCGTAACTATCGTGTTGCTCATGCGAATTTTCTCCCGGATTGCGTTGGGAAATCGGTCAAAACAGGGCTTGCGGCTCCTGCTTCCTGACTCATGCAACATTCAGTGCTGTGCTGCTACCCGCCAATCCGGAGAATGGCAGATCATTCCTTTTGACAGATTGCCGCCATAATGTTCGCGATGGATTGATCTTCCTGTGGTGTCAAGCCACTCACTCCTGCGGCACCGATTATCACGCCAGCGGAATTTTTCAAAACCACACCACCGGGCAGCCCCGTTAACTTTTCATCGCAAAAGAAACTGGCGGGGACGTTTTCACGCTGCAGTCTTTCCGCAAAAGCATCCGTGCCAATGCGCATAAAAGCGGCTGTATAGGCCTTCCCCTGTGATATCGCGATACTCCGGATCGTTGCTCCAGGCATGCGTGTAAATGACAGAAGGAATCCATAGTTGTCACATACAGCTACGCAAATGGGCCGCTTGAACTCACTCTTGGCCTGTTCAATTGCCGTGGCAACCAGATTTTGAACCATCTCCAGGCTCATTTCCATAATTGACTCCTTCTTCCATGTTTAGCGTCATTCCCTATTTTTCGTCAGGAATCTCGACAACGGCATCGGATGCCCACCTCACCACTACCGCATCGCGGATATCAAGATCAGGTATTGTAACTTCGATAGCCCCGATGCATTCGTTGTAAACTCTTTATTGATTGTGGCCACTGAAAAGCATTTTCAGGAAAACAAATGGTTCGATAAAGGATTCCAGCGCCATATTTGGAATCGACCACTCTACGCTCTGGCGAAGAATCAAGGAAGCACCGATTTCGATGACGCTTCCTGATTAACGACAGACCTCAGCCAAACCCGTTCCGCCATCATTCTTATGCCATATAACTTCAACGGTCTTGCAGATCGGCTGGTGGCCTTGTAAAATGTTTATGCACGTTTCAAATGGGTTACGGTGCAAATATATGAATCTCGTCTGTACTTGCTGATCAAGCAGATCAACAGCATTCCCGTCCGAAGTGTGAGCAGCCTGAAGCCTGAGCAAGATAATTTTCCTTTCGGAAATTGAATGATTAAGCCCAAACGAATCTCGTTGAAGGACGTCGCCCGCTCCGCTGGTGTCTCGACGGGTACGGTATCGATGGTGCTCAACAGCAATCCTTCGGTCGCTCCGACGACACGTGCGCATGTGCAGCAGGTCATCAACGAGCTCGGCTATGTCTACAACAGAAGTGGTGCGCAGTTACGCACCAAACGTACGGGCATTGTCGGGGTTTCAATCTGCAATCTAACAAATCCCTACTTTGCCGAAATCACGGTGGGCATCGAAGAAGCGCTTGGGGAACTCGGCCTGGCGCTGGTTCTCGGACATTCGGGTGAATCCGTCGTGCAGCAGTCAAAGTTTTTCAATACGACGCGGGAACATAACGTCGAGGGCTTGATTCTGATGCCGGTCATCGGAACGACTCAAGAAATGCTAGAGGAGGTTATCGACTGGCACATCCCGCTGGTTCTGGTCTCTCGCTATACGCCGGGAATCGAAACCGATTACGCAGGATTCGACAACCATATGGGCTCGGTGATGGCTACCAGACATCTGCTTGAGCTCGGTCACGAGCGTATCGCCTTTGTCGGTGACAATACCCGCACGTCAACGGGCCGCGATCGAGTCCGGGGTTACAGAACGGCGTTGCGTAAGGCCGGCAAACAGATCCCTGACGATCTTGTTATCGAATGCGAAGCATCAAGGGAACAGGGCTTTCTTGCCGCGAGAGAGTTGATGGGGCGAGCCAACCCTCCGACCGCGATTGTTTGCTTCAATGATCTTGTTGCATTTGGTGTCATGCTCGGCTTGCGCAACCTCGGGCTGGAGCCTGGGCGCGACTGCTCGGTCGTCGGCGCAGATGATGTCGCCGAGGCAGCCTTGTGGCAACCGGGTTTGACGACCGTCGCCGTGCACTCCGGGCTTATCGGTCTGAGTGCCGGCCAGTTGTTCCGCAAGCGTCTGGAAACGCCGGACCGGTCACCGGAACGAATCCTCCTGAAACCTGAACTCGTCATTCGGGGTTCAAGCGGTCCCCTGATCAAGTCACGAGTCAAGCGGACGCGTCGCAACTAGCGGTCTTGCTGACCCGGTACAAATCAAATCAGTCTCATGGCAGATTCTGGCACTGAAATTCTGCCTCTGCTGGCTGAGCAGCGATGATGGGCTGGCGAAAAATATTTGGCCAGGGCCAATAGGGGAGGTCGCTGCCTTACGGTCGGGCAGAATATCGGTCTGTTTTCCAGTGGCAAAGACGATCTTTTATTCCGGGTTTTCAAGCATAGGCCGGCAATCCAGATCCCTATTCCTGAATACATTGTCTTGCGGCATTGACAGTGATATTGTTCCGGTTCATCCTGTGAACCGGTTCAATCTTGGAGGTGCGCAATAGAAAGGCAACTGCAATATGCAGCGCGTGCTCCGCATTGTGCATCCGTGGACGCCAAGTCAGATTTCGGCCTATATGACATCGCCAGCTTTCAGCAGCCGAAATCAGGCCGGCGATAGAGTGGTAATTCAATCACCAGGTTTTTGACGAAGACAAAGGTCACGCCAGTGGCCAGGGATTAGATCAGGGAAGAAGAAGCAGGCATTTGCTCCGGAAGTTTTGACAGAAGGCATTTTTCTATTTGTTTCCATCAAGGAGAAAACCATGCAATTGAAGAAAATATTTGGGCTTGTCCTAGTTTGCGCATTCGCCATGAGCCCGGTTCAGGCACGTGATTTCCGCTCGGCGGATGTGCATCCGGCTGATTATCCGACCGTCATGTATGTCAAGAAGATCGGCGATATCGTCAGCCAGAAGACCGGCGGAAAATACAACGTCAAGGTGTTCGGCAACAGCGTGCTCGGATCCGAGAAAGATACGGTCGAACAGGTCAAGATCGGCGCTCTGGACATGGTCCGCGTCGGTTCGGCCGCCTTCAACAATATTGTTCCTGAAACCCTGGTTCCTGCACTGCCCTTCATCTTCCGTGACGTCAATCACTTCCGCAAGACCATGAATGGCCCGATTGGCGACAAGATTCTGGCCTCTTTCGAAAAACATGGTTTCATTGGACTTGCTCTGCTTGAATCCGGCACACGGTCCATCTACGGCAGGAAACCCGTAAGAAACCTGGCCGATGTCAAGGGCATGAAGATCCGCGTTCAGCAATCCGACCTGTGGGTAGATCTGATACAAGCCATGGGCGCTAATCCGACGCCAATTCCCTATGCGGAAATATACACGGCCCTGAAGACCGGTCTGGTGGATGCCGCTGAAAACAACTATCCGTCGTACGAAACCCAGAAGCATTATGAAGCCGCTCCGTACTACAACGAAACCCAGCACGTGCTGTTTTATGAGGTGGTCGTTTTCTCCAAGAAGGTCTGGGACACGCTGAGCAAGGAAGAACAGGCGATCATCCGCACGGCAGCCAAGGATTCCGTACCCTACTACATTGACTTGTGGACCAAGAAGGGACAGGAATCGAAGAACCTCGCCATCAAGGCCGGTGCCAAGTTCATTGACGATGTTAATCGGCCCGAATTCGCGGCAGCCATGAAACCGGTCTGGGACAAATACACCTCGACGCCGGAAATGAAGGCACTGCTGCAGGAAATCCTCAACACCAAGTAAGGTCGATACTGGTTTTTGTGCCACGGAACCCGAAGGCGTGTAGTCCAGCCCTTCGGGTTTGTTTTGGAAGGAAAGAAATGAATTGGCTCACCCGTCTTGACGCCCGGCTTTCCCGCTGGGCCCTGTATATCGCCGTATCCT
>JAIFKU010000127.1 GCA_020049495.1 Accumulibacter sp. | reverse complement strand
TGGGCTTCGCGCAGGGTATTTGAGCCTAAGGCCCCGTTGCCTGCGGGGCACACTTCCTTCGGTCGGATTCCGGGTCAAGCCCGGAATGACGAATTTTTTAATGAATCTGCTTCATAAATTTGTTCAGCATTTCACATTTAGTATTGGCTAAATATAATTCCCTCGAATTCGAGGGGTTTAGCCCTACGGTACTAAATGTCTCATTCACTCCCTCATTTACACCGCCACTTGTATTTGGCAGCCAGAACGTAACGGCGGCATTACGGCTCAAAACCCGACTTTGTGCTTTTAGCGGAAGGGAGAGCAGGCGCAAACTTGTTTTCAACCGCCGCCACAAACAGCACGGCTTGCTCGACAATTTCTGCCGCTTTCTCAGGTTCGATGTCTTCCCCGGTATAGTCTGCCAAAATTCTGACGTTCTCGGCCTTGTTGAGTGCTTTGCCAAGGTCATTCGGCAGCAACCCGGTCAGTACCAAGTGTTTGCCAAAGGCGGCAATGAGGCTGTTATGCTTTTTTGTCTCACCGGGATTGACGTGAGCACCTGACCACAACAAGGCGGCGTGCGATGCCTTGGCGATGAACTTGGCCGGGGTCACAGGCGTACTCCATCTCTGCGGATATTTTCAATAAGGGCTGGATTGTTGAAGGTTTCGGGGTGTTCCCATTCGCTTTCCCACAACGGCAATGCTTCAACACGAATGCCGGTTTCCAGCATAAGGGCGTAGGCGATATCAGCCATGATCATGGCTTCGTTCATGCGCCGACCGGGCAGGCCGCGCAGCAGGATTGCCACGTCGGTATCACTCTCGAATGTGGCGTCGCCTCGCGCTCTGCTGCCGAATACATAAGCACCTGCAACGTCATATTGACGTTCAACTTCGGCCAAAAATGAGCGAGCAACACGCTCGGTAGCCGGGTCAAGAATGTGAGCAAATGACATGCTTATATCCTAACATCAAATTCTGCTATATCAGCGAACCTTCAAACGGTGCTTATTTCAGCCTCCGTGTAAGCTGCCAACCTATCGCATAGCCGAGCGTGCCGCCTTGGCCAGAAAGCCGGAGCGTGATTCGCCATGCGTTTTGGCGTAGGTGTCAATCTTCGTCAGCAAGCGGCGCGGCAGGGTGATGTTGATCTTCTCGGAGCGCCCCTCAAAGCGAAGCACATCCACCTCAACCGCCGCCCACACACCATCGGCATAGTCTGGATTCGCCCGATGCTCGGCGATAGTTTTGGGTACCGGCACATCGCCGCCGTCTTCGACCATTCCTTCCAGGTGTAAATCAATGGCCTCCAGCACGCAATCCAGCGCCGCGTCCAAGGTGTCACCCGACGAGAAGCAGCCGGGCAGATCGGGAACCGTCACGCCGAAGCGGACGCCATCATCAGAATGCAACACTACGGGGAAACGCATGAACTTCTCCTATTTCCAACCCACCTGCTTCTTGATGCTATTCAGCGTACCGGCGGGTTGTGCGCGCTGTAGGAACTCGGCTCTGCCGGGCGATAGGCGTTGTTTCGCGCAGCAAAGCTGCGCTCCTACGCGTTCGCCGGAATGACGGAGTTGAGTCAATGAGCGCTTTTGTGGTTTCAAGGAATCCCTCATTGCCTTCAATGGTTATCGTGGTACAAAAAGTGCCGGACTGACGCCGAAGAACTTGCCAAATTTGCCCGCCAACGTCGCGCTGATTTTGCGCTTCCCGGACAGGATCGCAGAAAGGTTGCTCTGCGGCACGATGGTGCTCAAGTCCTCCTGGTTCAGGCCACGGGCTTCAATCAGGAAACGCAGTGAGTCCTTTGGAGCCGCCGCTTCAATGGCGTAGTGTTCGCGTTCATATTTGGAAACGACATCACCCAGCAGTTCCAGCAAACCAGAAAGCTCATGGTCTTCATCATCGCCAACCACCTCCAGCAGCGAGTTCATGAGGGCTACCATTTGGTCGTAACCCGCCTCGTCATGAATCGGACGGAGATGCACCATGGAATCGAACGCCACCCAGGAAGACTGGATGGCTCGAATATCGAAATCAGTTTGAGTTGATTGCATGTCTATCGCGCAGCAAGCTGCGCTCCTACGGGTTGTGCTGAGGGCTGGGGCATCATTCGGCTACTCCCTTCACAGCGCGGGCGCTTTTGCGGTTTACGATAAATTGCAATAGCGAATCGGTGCCCATGATCAGCAGCAGCGCACTGAGGAACAGGACCATGCCGGCAAAGCCGTGCAGGAAGCCCTGGCCGGCTTCGTCGCCAAAGTGGTAGGTGACGAGGGTCAGCACCATGACGCGGAAGACGTTGGCGGTAAAGGAGATCGGCACGATGAAAATGGCCAGGGCGACGTTGCGGAACAGCGAGTCGTGGCGGACGATGTTGAGGTAGAGCAGGCCCAGTGCTTCGAGCGTGAACAGGGTGTGCAGACCGGCGCAGGCATCGGCCACCAGCAACTTGTATTGGCCGATCTGCAGGATGACGCCGGTGCGGGCGATCGGGTAACCGACCCAGAAGAGAACGTGCTCGGCAACGTAGGAGACGGCCATCTTCATCGGCATGGTCACGGCATCGACAATCGCGCCGGGCAGCGGGATCATGAAGAGCATGAAGAAGAGGGCAAACCACTGCGCCTTGAGCGCCGCCGTGCCGCGCGTGAGCAGGAGGATGGCGGTGAGCAGCCAGATCACCGAGCCGATCTCGAAGAGCAGGATGTCCTGCGAGCGGCCGATGGCGTAGAGCAGCAGGCCGAAGATGAAGATCGGCCAGCCCCAGGCGGTGGTGGATTTGCCCTCACTGGCCTGCCACATCGCCGGCCAGTTGCGCCAGGCCAGCCAGCAGGCGACGGAAAGGACGATGGGGCCATGTGCCTGCTCGTCGGTGCTCCAGATGCCGCGGAAGAGATCCATCAGGCTGGGCACGTAAAGGACGATCAATCCTGCGATAATCGGCATCCACACGAGCCATTGCGCGGGGTTTTGCCGCGAAGTGGAATTCATTGGAGTTTCCGAAGCCATGCTGGATCTATCCTCTTCCCAACTGCGCTACCTGCGACTTGCCGCCCTGCTGGCACTGTTGGTGCTGGTGCCGGGCCTGTTCGTGGGCGGCGCGCAGCCTGGGGCCGTAGGCCTGTTTCCGGTGCCGTGGGATAAGGTCGCCCATCTGGCGTTGTTTGCCGTGCTGGCCGGCTTGATCGGCATCTCCGGCAGTCTGCTGATCCGCCCGGGGCGTAATTTGCTGCTGTTGGCCTTTTTTGGTGCTGTGCTGATCGGTGTGGCTGATGAGTGGCATCAGGCCTACCTGCCCGGCCGTTTTGCGGGCTGGGATGATTTTGGTTTTGATGTGGCCGGCGCCCTGCTTGGCGCGTGGCTGCTGGCCCGGATGGGGTTGGTACGGCACTGACAGGTTGACCGGGGTTTTGTAGGAGCCCAGTTTTACTGGGCGATTGGGGGGGTTGATGGGGTTTATCGCGCAGAAATCTGCGCTCCTACGATGACGTTGGGAGTGGCACGACGATTCGGCAGGTTGTTGTCTGGGCGCAGTCAATTACAGCAACTCCTGATGGTTGTTCTTTAGCCAGTCCTCAAACTGTTTCTTTAGGGAACGGCTGATTTATTCGTCACCCCGGCGAAGGCCGGGGTCCAGTTCGTTGATTCTTCTGGCTCTGCACTTCCTTCGGGCGGATTCCGGCACCCCAAGGGTACTTCCTTCGGGGCGCTTTCGCCGGAATGACGGATTTGGAATACTCCAGCCTTTGCTGGTTCGAATGAGCCGTCATATAAACCGATTGCACGTTGTCGGCGAAATTCTTCAAGCGTCATGCAACTGCCCCGCTAGCGGAATCATTGGACCGGTCATTACCGTTTGGATAAAACGGTCACCTTTGGTTTGACGTTCATCGAATTCTTCTCTGGTGTAGAGGCGAACGCTGATTTCCCGTCCGGATTTTTCTTCCAGGGGCTGGATCAGCGTGATGATCTTTTCCAGCGACAGTTCGCCAACTACCAGCAGGTCCACGTCGCTTCGTGCGTGGTTGCTACCCTTGGCGAAGGAACCATAAATGGCAGCATATTTGATGTTGTCTGCGAACGGAACCAACACCTCTTTGATGAGGCCCGGCAAGCCGCACGTTTTGGTGATGATCGACTGTAACTCGCCAAAGATCGGGTGCTGCGTGTTTGCCTGATAGGTCACGCGATTGCCATCATTGGTGCGCAAAACCAGGTCCGCTTTGTGAAGCTGGCTTAACTCTGCCTGGAGTTGTCCCGGGCTGATGCCGGTTGTGCGCGAGATTTCCCGCAGGTAAAAACTTGTTTCAGGTTGCTCGAAGAGAAGAACGAGCACTGCCTGACGGGTCTTTCCGAAAAGCGTGTTGGCCGAAGCATCCATGGTGTTCTTTAAACAGGAACGATCGTTCTTTATTTTAGAACAATTATGGGGCGCTGTGGCATTTACTCTCTCAATCACACCGCCAATTACTCCGCCATTCACACCGCCACCCTCGGGGCTACCCTATGCACACATCTTCCCGTCACCCCGGCGAAGGCCGGGGTCCAGTTTGTGCCCCAAAAACCTGGCTCTGCATTCCCGTTGGTCAGATTCCGGCACCCCAAGAGTACTTCCTCAGGACGGCTTCGCCTTACCTTCGGGGCGCTTTCGCCGGAATGACGATCAAATGGGGTTGTGAGCATACGTTAGCCTTCGGGGCGTCACCCCGGCGAAGGCCGGGGTCCAGGAGGTAAATCCACGCCAGCACTGGATACCGGCTTTCGCCGGTATGACGGAAGTTTCATACTTCATAGGGCGGAAGCAATAGTTGTGCATGCGCACGGCTAACATCAGGCGTCGTTGAGCACCGAGCCAACGAGTTGCGTGCCGGCTTGTTGCAAGTTGCTGGTCAGTGCGGCCATGTCCGGGAGTGAGCTCTGGTTCTTGCGCGCCAGCATGATGGCGGCGCCGGCGCGCATAGTCGCTGGCAGCGGGGGTGTCGATGATCACCACATCAAAATCATGGCTCAGTGAATACAGGGTTTCGATAAAGGCCGGGCGGCCGAGCAGTTCCTGCGGGTTGGGCGGTATGGCCCCGGCTGGCAACACGGAGAGGCCGAGCAGGGAAGGGATGCGAACAACGGCTTCGGCATTGGCGCGGCCGGCGAGCAGGCCGGAGAGCCCGGTGCTGTTGCCGAGTTTGAAGAGTTCGTGCTGGCGTGGGTTGCGCAGGTCGGCATCGATGAGCAAGGTGCGTTCGCCGAGTTGCGAGAAGACGATGGCCAGGTTGGCGGCGATGAAGCTGCGCCCTTCGCCGGCGCCGGGGCTGAGGATGGCCAGTCGCTTGTGATCGGTTTCGACGTCAAACCAGCGCAGCATGAGCTGGCTGCGCAACGCGCGCAATTGCTCGACGACCGGGCTGAACGGCTTGTAGGCGGCCACCAGTTCATGGCTCAGGCTGTTGTCGCCAGCGGGCAGGTAAGGGTAGTCGAACTGGCTGGCGAGGGCAAAGCGGATGTCATCTTGAGTCAGCAGGCCGAGTTCGATGGCGGCGTCGCCAAAGCGTTTGCCCTGGGTCTTTTGCAGACGCAGGATACGCTCGGCGTTTTCGGCGCTCAGGCGCCCGCTATCGATGAGGATGGCGCCAATCGAGCGGCTGCTGGTCGTGGCCTTGGCGGTGGCAGTGGCCGAAGCCTTGGCGGCGGCCGGGATGTTGAGCGTGGGTTCCATCAGGTTCATGGTCAGGTTCCGGCAAATGTTCAGGAGGCTGCTGCCGCGGGTTGCGGCACTTTTCGGCGCGAGAAAAGGCGGCGCAGACTGTTGCGCAGGCCCGATGGCGAACGGGTCGAACTGATCACGGCCAGTACCGGCAGGTCGATCGCTTCGACCAGATCTTCTGCCGAGCGCACGCGGCGGTTGCCGAGTTCGAGCATCAGCGCGGCACCGACGCCGAGCAGGGTGCCGAGGAAGATCGAAACGAGCAGGTTGAGCAGGATCTTTGGCTTGGACGGTTCAGCAGGCTCGTCTGCCGGGCTGAGAATGGCCGCGTTGGTTTGCACCGAGAGGCTCTCCAGACGGGTCAGCGATGAGCGCTGGCTGGCCCCTTCAAAGGCGCGCTGGGCCGTTTCGACATCGCGCTTGAGCACACTGCTTTCATCACGTTGCTTGTTGAGGTCGAGCACGCGGGCCTTTTGCGTTTCAATGGCCTGGAGCAGTTCTTTCTCCTTTTGCTTGCCGACCGTGTAGGACGTGCCGAGGCTGCTCGAGATCTTCTGGGTTTCGCTGGCCAGCTTGGTCTTGAGTGAGGCCAGTTCGGATTCGGAGCGCTGTGTTTGCGGGTGATTTTTACCGAGGTTGATGTTGCTTTCCTGCAGCTTGGCTTCGAGTCGGGCGACATCGGATTTCAGGCTGTTGATCAGCGGGTTCTGCATCACCTCCGAGAGTGTTTCAGAGCCACCGGCGGACTTGTTCTTGCTGTGGCTGTCGGAGGTTTGCCCCTGCACGATGGTCAGTTGCGTGGACAGTTCGTTGAGCTTGGCTGTTTCGAAATCCAGACGCTCATCTGCGGCCACGATGCCGGTTTTTTGCTGATAGCTGGAGAGGGCCTGCTGGGCGGCTTCCAGCTTGTCGCGCAGTTGTTTGGTCTGGCCTTCGAACCAGGCGGCGTTCTGGCGCGCCGGCGCGACCTTGAGATCAAGGCTGACGTCGATGTAGGCCTGGGCAAAGGCATTGGCGACAGCGGCAGCAAAACCCGGGTCGGTACCCGTGTAGCTGATGTTGATGAAGTTGCTTTCGCGCGAGGGTTTGACGTCGAGCTTTTTCTGCAGCAGTGTGGCCAGCCAGACGGTGATGCTGCCCTTGCCTTCGGTCGCTTCCTGCCACTGTTCCTTGATCACCGGGCTTTCGTCCATGCGCAGCAGTTTGACGACGCGCTGGGCGACGCGGTCGCTGTTGATGATGTCGACCTGGGTGGCCATGTAGCCGGGGGCGATCATGCCCGGCAGGACCATGCCGGCGATCGGGTCGGGTGACTTGACGTCGATCACGACGGCGGTGCTGGCCGTGTATTGCTTGGGCAGGATCAGGCTGACAACCAGGGTGGTCAATACGGTGGCCAGAAAGATGTAGAGCGCGACTTTGGCGCGCGCCCGCAGGATGAGCAGAAATTGTTGGAGTGTCATGGTAGCCGGCCTGCCTTAAAAGATGCTTTCGCGTACGTAGATGACGTCGTTGGGTTGCACCAGGTCGGTCATTTCCGGTGAGAGGCTTTCGACCACGCCGGCTGCGTTCTTGCGGTGCAGGCGCAAGCGGTATTCACTGCCGCGTGCCGTCGGGCCGCCGCCCTGGGCCAGGGCCTGCATGATGGTCATGCCGCGCTCGATGCGGAAGACACCGGAGCGCTGCGCTTCGCCGTAGATGTAGTAGACCGGGGCGCGATGCACGTAGATGGTGTCGCCGCCGGAGAGAATGATGTCGTCCCCGGGTTTGTCGCCAAGGTATATCGAGGGGATGTCGATCGACTTGCGGAAAGGCTTGCCGTTGCGCACGCCGGTCACGATCACCACGTCGTCGCCGCTCGCCGTGGCGCCACCGGCCGCTGCCAGCATGTCGCTGACGCGGGTGTTGAAGGTTTCGAGCGGGAAGCGTCCGGGCCGGTTGACTTGCCCGAGAACGCCGACCTGGTTGCCGCGCACCTGCATCAGAACGATGTTGACCTGCGGTTGTTGCACGAAACCGCCGTCCTTGAGCGCGCTGGCGATTTTCTTTTCCGCCGCGGCAATGGAGAGGCCGCCGAGTTCGATGGCGCCAATCAGCGGGTAGGTGATCGAGCCGTTTTCCGAGACGCGGGTTTCAATCGTCAGGTCCGGGTTCTGGAACACCTGGACGCGAATGGAGTCGCCGGCACCAAGCGGGTAATCGAGCTGCTGCGCGGCCTTGTCCTGAGCCATGGCGCTTGTTGCCAGGAGGGTGGCAATGAGAAGGAAAAAATTCAGCAGACGTTTGAACATGTGGTACTCCGTAGTTAACTAGTAGTCAGTCATGCTGGAACGCATTGAT
Organism: Accumulibacter sp.; assembly: GCA_020049495.1. Taxonomy (GTDB): domain Bacteria; phylum Pseudomonadota; class Gammaproteobacteria; order Burkholderiales; family Rhodocyclaceae; genus Propionivibrio. The sequence goes on along the minus strand of JAIFKU010000127.1, from coordinate 5,941 downwards.
AAGCCGTCATTCCGGCGAAAGCCGGAATGACGAGGTTCTGTATCGATCTGTTTCAACATAACTGTCTACTATTTATTCTGACTTCCCTAAGGAAACGCTGATTTATTCGTCACCCCGGCGAAAGCCGGGGTCCAGTTCGTTGATTTTTCTGGATTCCGGCACCCCAAGAGTACTTCCTTCGGGGCGCTTTCGCCGGAATGACGGATTTGGATACTTCAGCCTTTCCTAAAAGCGCTTATTTCAAACCGGCAACACCCTTTTCGATGTTGGAGGCGGCCTTCTTTTGTTCGACTGCGGGTGCCTTGTCCGGTGCGGGTACCGGTGCGCCTTCGGCAAACTCGCCCTGATAGGTAATTTTTGCCTTGGCCTTGAGTTGCTTCAGCTCACGCTCGGCGGCTTCGCCGGCGCGCTGGTTGCCGAGAAATTGCTGTACCCGTGGCAGTGCGACGGCTTCGGGGACCGGTGAGGCCTGCGAGCTGACGAGGCGCATGACGGTGACACTCGGGGCCTTTTCCAGCACCAGACCCTGGCCGTCCTTGAGGGTGTGCAATTTGGGCAGGATATCGAGAGGGATCTGTTCGGCCGGTCGCGTGGCGCTGCCCGTCATGAATTTGATGTCCTTGGCCTTGAGCCAGTTGGCGATGTCTTCCATCGACTTGCCGGCGGCAATCATGTCGCGCAGGTTACCCGCTATGTTAGCGGCGGCCGGCAGGACAATTTCCTGGATGGTGTAGATGCGGCGCTCGGCGAAGAGTTGCGGGTGCTCGGCGATGTATTTTTTGGCTTCTTCCGGTGTCGGCTTGGCTTGTGCGGCGGCGATCTGCTCGAGAAAGGCGCGCGCGAGAATATCGCGGCGTGCCGCTTCAAGCGCCATGAGGACGTCGGGCGAGCGGTCGAGCTTCTTGTCGACGGCCTGCTCGACGGCGAGCTGCTGGTCGATCAGCTTGTTGAGGATCTCGCGGCGTACGCGTGGCGCCTGCTCCGGGGGAATTGCGGCGGCGTTGCTGCGGCCCAGTACGAAATTGATCTGGTGCACCGAAATCTCTTCGGAATTGACCTTGGCAGCAACCTGGCTGGCTGGCTTTTTTCCGTCTTTGCTGCCACAGGCGGAAAGACCAATCAGCAGTGCAGCAGCAAGGGCAGTCAGAATGAATCGGGTGCTGAGTAGGGTGCGCATGAACGTAATCATTCTCTCAGTTGAGCCGGATCAGGATGTCCGGCAGCAAGGCAATTCGGTTAAGGAAACGCTAATTTATTCGCTTCCGTCGTTCCCGCGTAGGCGGGAACCCAGTTGAACCACCATTCTGGATCCCCGCCTGCGCGGGGATGACGAATACTTCAGCACCTCCTTGGTGTGCAAGCCTAGTATGGGTATCACGACCCCTTGTTTTCAGGCAATTGGCATTCTATCCCGTTTAAAAAAAAAGAGCGAGGTCGATGCCTCGCTCCTGAGTATGCCGTAATTCAGTCTGCAGAGGATAGTCATCTTGTACGATAAATGGAATAGCTCTTTTGTACTACGCCCTTCGTCATAGACCTGGGGAAAGGCTAAATTATTCGCTTCCGTCGTTCCCGCGCAGGCGGGAACCCAGTTACGTCAACATTCTGGATCCCCGCCTTCGCGGGGATGACGCCCGGGCAACGGGGCCTTGGGCTTAAGTCCACCTGGGTGACGAATATATGCATGACGAAGGGCGTCTGGGAGAAAACGCCGTCAAAAACTGAACTGGGCACTGATCAGGGCGGTAAGGTCCTTGAAGTCGTTATCCGGCTGGTTGGAACTGCGACTGCTGTTCGTCAGCGAGGCGGAGAAGGCGGCGGACGTCATCGGTTGCCAGTCGACTGCAATCAGGCCGCTGCGCTCAATGTCACGGCGATCGCTGAGTGGGCTGGCGATGATGGCGCCAAGGTAGTTGCGTTGGCTGTAGTCGTAACGCATGCGCAATGCGGTCTTGGCGCTGATTTGCCAGACGGGGCTGAAAAAGTAGCGGTCGCTGACGGCATAACTGCTGCTGGAACTCTCGTAGCTCGACAGATCGCGCGTCCAGCCGCCGCTGATACGGGTCTTGCCTGTAACTTCCCAGTTGAGATTGAGTGCCCCGTTGATGCCGCTGAAATCGCGTTGCGAGTAATTGGCTTTTTTGTGCTCCAGCCGGCCGAGGCGTGCGTCAAGACTGGTTTTGCCGGTGATCGGCCAGAACAGGTTCACCTGGTTTTCAGTTTGATCGAATTTGTTGTCGAGCAGGGTGGGGAAGGGTATCGGTTGTGAGCGTTTGTCATAGGTGCCGCGCCCGGTGCGATTGAGGAAACCCAGTCTGGCGCCTGAAGTAAACACATAACGGCCCCCGGCTTCGCTGGAGGTGATGGTGCTGTCCGCTTCCTGAATGAATAACGCGCTGTTCTTGCGGATGCTTTCAAAAACGCCACCGAGCAGGTGCCAGCCGGCGCCGAGATCAAGGTCGGCATCGAAGCGCCGGTTTTCGTCGGTACGCTGGTTCCTGGTATTGAAGTTCCGGTAGTCGGTAAAGCTGTTCAGCGATTCCTGGTGGTTAGCGGTGAAGTTGCCTTTCAAGTAGGGGGTGAGGCTCCAGCGCCAGGCCGCGGTGTAGTTGCGGGCGGTGAAGTTGAGGTAATCGAAGTTCCGGTAATCATATTTGACGAGGTTCAGGTCAAGTTCGAAGCGTTGCAGCGAGTAGGGCTTGTTGACCTTGAAGCCAAGGGTGCTGGCGGTGATGGTTTCCGCTGCGCTGGACTTGCCGATCTGGGCCTGGGTGTTGGCCGAGGAGGGGAGGCGGAACAGGTTGTTGTCGTGCATTACCGTCGTGCCGAAATTGATGTTCCAGGTGTCCAGATTGTCGGCACGCGCTGCGGCTGTGCCGAGCAGCCCCGGCAGTGCGAACGCAATACATGCGGCAAGACGCGGGAGCAAGCCGATGCAGCGTTTATGAATTATCACAGGCATTCAGACCAATGTGCCGATGATCGTGGGTAGCATGCGGACCGTGGCTTCGCGCAGGCGAACCGTATTCAGTTGCAAGAGCAGGAGCAGAAGCTTGTTGCCCAGCCGTGGGTGGTCGACGAGTATTTCGTTCAGGGCGGTCTGCGTGAACACGGCAAAATCGGTTGGTTCCGCCGTTTCGCAGGTAGCAGAGCGTTTCTGGCCGTCAATCAAGGACATTTCGCCGAGGAATTCACCCGGACGAACCCGCGCGATGATTTTGTATTCGTCGTCTTTCCAGTGCTTGATGACATTGACCGAGCCGGTCAGGACAATCAGCAGATAGTCTCCGCTTTCGCCCTCCTGCAGTATGGTGGTATTGCTGGGAGCACCATAGCAGGCCATGTACTGGCACCATACTTCGCATTCCTCGCGGGAAAAATTCTCGAACAGCGACGGTTTGCTGAAGAGTCCATTGATGTCATCGGCAAAGTCGGAGGCGCTGCCGAGATGCTCAAGAGTGGCGAAATGTTCAGTGGTTAGCATGGCTGTCTGGCCTAGTAGGCGGATTTATCCTTGAAAACGATGAGGATGGTCTTGAGAATGATTTGCAGGTCAAGGACCAGCGACCAGTTGCGCAGATAGTCGAGGTCGTGGTCAATGCGCCCTTGCATTTTTTCGAGTGTTTCGGTTTCTCCTCGATAACCATTGACCTGGGCCCAGCCGGTGATGCCGGGCTTGACCTTGTGGCGGATCATGTAACCCTTGATCAGCTTGCGGTAAAGCTCATTGTGGGCCACGGCGTGCGGGCGCGGCCCGACAATGCTCATGCGCCCTTGCAAGACATTGAAGAACTGCGGCAGTTCATCAAGGGATGTCTTTCTCAGGAAGTGCCCGAGCGGCGTGATGCGGCTATCGTTCTTCTGTGCCTGCCTGATGGTGTTCCCGTCCTCGCAGACGGTCATGGAGCGGAATTTATAAATCAGTATCTCTTTGCCATCGAGTCCGTAGCGGCGTTGCTTGAAGAGGATCGGTCCGGGGGAGGTCAGTTTTATGGCGATGGCGACAGACAGCAGGATTGGCGAGATCAGGATCAGGATCAGCAGCGAGAGAACAAAGTCGCTGCCGCGCTTGATGATGCCATTGATGCCGTCAAAGGGGGTATCGCAGACCGAGATGACGGGTATCCCGCAGATGGACCCGGTGCGCCCCTGGATAAGGTCGGTAACGAACATGTCCGGTACGAAATAGATTGAGGCTGTCGTATCCTTGAGTTCATCAAGTACCTGCAGTATGCGTGGCTGGGAGGCCATGGGTAGCGAGAGGTAGATGAACTGGACATAATTTTTCTTGACGTAGTCTGGCAGATCGGTCAGTTTTCCGAGCAAGGGAAAGCTTTCGAGGTCATCCAGACGAGACGGGGCACGGTCGTCAAAGATGCCTTTCAAATCGATACGCAAATAAGGGTTATCGGCAATCCGGTGGGCCAGTAGTGTGCCTTGTTCGTTCATCCCGACAATGATGGCGCGATGCTGCGGCCCCTGCAGCGTTTTGATGAAGGGCGCCAGCGCACGCAGGGCCAGGTGGGACCCGAGTTGCGATAGCGGCGCAACCCACAGCCAGGTGATCAGGACTTCGCTGGAAAACTCCCGAATGTAGCGGGTGGCAAATCCGACGAAGAGAAGCATTCCGCCGACCCACAGCCAGTTGACCGCGATTTCCAGAATGAGGCGCCAGATCGAGCAGTGAAGGCGGGAGGCGCCGGGAAAGGTGAGCGCGAACAGCAACACCGAGAGCAGCAGGTAAGGCGGCAGAAGCAGGCCTTCGATTTGAATGGTGATCAGCCAGAGGGAGATGCAGAGAGCCCCGGGATCGAGCAGCATTTCGATTCCGCCAATCAGGCTGTCCCGGTCAATCGGGCTGTTCTTGCGGTGCATCGAGGAGAGTGTATTGGCGGGGTGCACGGTTCAGGCCCTGACGTTCTGTTCGGTTTTTTCAAATTTCGAGACCGCTTGCGTGCGATTGTATGCCCCCAGTTTCTTGAAAATCCGCTGCAGGTGGTTTTTTACCGTGAACGCGCTGATATCGAGGAGCTGGGCAATCTCGGCATTGGTTTTTCCCTGCCGGACCCGCTTCATGATTTCAATTTCCCGCGGACTCAGTATTTCATCGACAGTAGTGAAGGATGCGTTGAACAATGGTTTTTGTGTGTCCTGAAGCGGCAGGACGGCAACTTGCCGCAGGGCCGTGTCGAGATAGGGGAGCAAATTCTGCATGGCCTCGCGCGACAGGTTGTCGTGCTCGACCCTTGTACTGAACATGACATACAGGCAGTCATGGCTGCCGCGTTCATCGCTGACCCCGTGAATGAGCGTCGAGTTCATGTTTTTCAGGGCGCCACCCAGTGCATTCTTGATGACCCTGTCTTCCAGGGTATATCCTGTGCTGCCGGAAGCCATACTGAACGACTTCTTGCCGATGTCGACCCAGTGGTAGAACATTTCGCGCAGAAACGGGTGAAGAAGATCGGCATTGTTTTGTTCGGTACGAGCCCCGGAGAGGTTTGAAACGATGTCGTGCCTGATCAGTCCGAGACGGAAGTCACCCCACGCGGCAAGCATTATTTCGTGCGGCAGGAAGTGCTGTATGTCGCCTTGCAGCCATTGCAGAAGATCATAGTGCCGGCGAATGTCGATAGCATCCTGCACGACCTTGAAATAGCGCCCCAGTTCAGCGCTTGGCAATGATGACGGGAATTTCATGTTCGAGGCAGATGAAAATCTTTAATTCCTGAGTGGATCATTCTCGTCCGGGTTGCTCATTCGGATTGAGCCATGTTTAGAAGCATCACTATGGTTATACAGGAGAATCCTTGACTTTGAATCCAGTCAGGCAGTGCTCAGAACTGCCAACTAGTATTAAAACCCACAAATTACGGAACATGTATTATGCTGTTGCATATCCACCTAAAGACGAGGAGTTGGCCATGCGACAGACCGAATT
>JAIFKU010000083.1 GCA_020049495.1 Accumulibacter sp. | reverse complement strand
CCGGTGTGTTCCGTTTCCGTACGAATGGCGCCGAAGGGGCCGAGCGGGGCACGGAAATCGAGGGCGTCGCGCGCCATCTGGTGCAGGAATATCTCACGTTCGGCAGCCGCTTCCAGTGCATGGGCTTGCAGGTCGTCGACCAGCAGGGTCTCGCCCCAGACGGCGCGCAGATCAAAAAATGTGGCGATTTCCATTAACGCCAAAGGCGAACCGCCCTTGATCCAGCCAGAGAAACGTGCCTTCCAAGCCGATAGCGGCATACACCAGCGAGGATTTGAGGCGACGGTACCACCTTTGCATGGCGGCCAACCTGCAGCCGCGTAACGCGTAACCAGCGCCTTGGAAAATGCGTGGAACCAGTCTTCATCGGCACCGTCGGCATAGATCAGCGCGTTGTCCTGGTCAGACCCGGGCATCATTTCTCGCCGCCCTTGGCTACCCACCACCACCAGCGCACAGGGCGAGGGAGGGGAGCCCATTTCGGACAAGGTCAATTCGATGCAGCGCACCAATATCGCATCGGCAATCCGGGTTCCTTCGGCGGCCACCCGCTCCGCATCCAGATGCAGAGCGGACAGGGCACGCAGCCAGGCTCCCATACGGTGGCGCAGGTCGGAGAATTCTTCCTGGCGAGCATGACTTGCGGCGGCAACCAGTTGAGTTGGACTCAGGCGCAAGGCGGCCAGAAGTTGCTCCGCCACCAGCAGGCGCGGAGGCTCGCCTTTGCTTTCGAGCAGCAGTCGCCGCACGCCACCATCAACCATCGTGTCGAGCGCTTCCGCTATAGAGCCTGTGCAGTGCAGGCGGCGCAAAGGGGCGCTCATGGCGGCATAGGCTGTTTTTCCACCACGCCGCACCAGGTCACCGGCAGTGACTATGCCGGCCACACCGCCATCCGGGGCGGACAACAAGGCCGCACTGGCGTGCCACTCGGTCAGTGCGGCGCCAACGTCTTCCGGCGTGCTGCTCAGTGGCAATACGGGGACCGTCTGAGCATGCGGTGCAGCCGGTGCCAGCCATGCCGCCTGAACCAGAAGTGCATCGCGCAGCAAGGCCTCGGCGTCCTCGCGGCGACGGCGTTCATCAGCGTTGGTGTTGGCTCCAAGGCGCAGGTCGCGTGCAGTAAACACTTTGGCCGCACGTCCCAGCACCGAGGCCGAGGATACGACGACCAACGCGGGAATCAGCCCGGACGGGGTGGCGAGCAAGGTTTCATGCATCATACCGACGCCGGGCTCTGCCGCACCGGCGGCGAATAGCTGAGCGACCTCCATGCCGAACAATTCCGTTTCCGGGCGACCCAGCAAGGTACATGCGCTACGGTTGGCACCCGTCACGTGCTGATCCACCACCAGCCAGACTGCCCCTTCGGCGGCATGTGCCAGCGTCTGGTACCGGGCGTGCGATTGCGCCAGTTCATCCTCGGTGATTCGACGCAGGCGCTCGCTGATCCAGCCCTGGCGTAATCCGATGGCGACCAGTGCAGCGATCAGTACGCCGATGCAGGCCGAAATCCAGAACAGCCGATGCGTTGTACGACCGATTTCAGTCTGCACATCGTCCAGATAAATGCCGCTGCCCACGATCCAGCCCCAGGGCATGAAGTCGCGGACGTAGGAGAGCTTGGGGACAATCCGGCTTGGATCGTCCTGCCACTGCCAGCGGTAATGCACGAAACCTTCACTCCTGGCAACAACCAAGGCAACACTTTCCGCAAACAGGCGGATGCCGTCCGGATCGGCATAACTCGTCAGATCGCTACCTTCCAGATCACTGCGGTAGGGGTGCGCAATCATGCGTGGTGTATGATCGATTACCCACAGGTAATCCTTGTTGGCATCTCCATAACGCAGGGCACGCAAATCGGCCGCCGCTAGCGTCTGAGCCTGGTGCCGATCAAGTTGGCCTGCCAACTCGGCGGCATAGTGGCGTTCACACAGGCTGAGAGCCGAAGCCACGATGGCGCGCAAGGTCTCTCGCTTGCTCTCAAGCAGTGCCTCTTCGGTCGCCGGGAGAATGATCCACCACGTGGCAAGAACAAAAAGACTCACGGCCAGCACGGGCGGCAGAACCAGCCGCATTACGGCTATTCGGTGCGATAGGCGGTTGAAGTCTTTCATGTCGAAATGAGTTTCCCTCAATGTCCGTCTGCCAAGGGGCGGAGTTCATGCTACCAGTTTTGCCAGACGCTGCGTACTCTGAGTCAGCTCTCGAAACGGGACAGGCGATTTGTAGCCTAGCGCGGAAAGCTGCCGCTGCCGCTTTTAAAATACCGCAGTGTATTCGCCTCTGGAAGCCGTCGAGTTGGCAGGGATTGCATACTAATTATCTGAACCCGATTGCTCTTGAAGCGGCTGAACCGGTATTCCGTCGCCGGGTTAACCCGGTTTGCCTTTTTGACTGATCGCGTAGCGCATACTCTACGCCTTGAGCTTGGTTTGAAAGTGACTAAGCATTGACCACCTTGGCCGGAAGGCGCGTCAATTCTGCCTTCCATGGCTTACAGCCGAAGGTGCCCGCAGTTACTGCCTTGCCGGTCGACTCGGTTTTAACTCAGGCCGAGGGTGCGCCACTCTCCGTTACAGCCTTCGGTTTGCGCGCCCGCCGACTGCGTGCCGGTTTCTTTTCCTGTGCGGCCTCGACTATCGGCTCTGCCACCAGTACCGGCACCGTGGCTTCAGCCTTGTCTTTCAGCACGCTCTTGCTGCCACCCCGCCCGCGGCGCTTTGGCGCAGATGGCACACTCTTTTCCTCCGTCACCACCGGCTCGCTGCGTAAAACAGGCGCCGTGCTGCGGGAGACAAAGGCGCCTGATTTTTCGTCGCGCCCGAGTTCAAGCAGACCTCGCAGTTGCGCTTCCTCGAGCAGGTTGCCGAAGCTGCGGAAACCATAATAGCTCTCGTTGAAATCGGGCTTGCGCCGCTTGATCGCTTCTTTCAGCATCGACGCCCAGATCTTGCCGCTGTCACCGCGCTCGATGATCAGCGCCTCGAAGGTGGCCACGGTCAGCTCCACCGCCTCGCCCTTGCGCGCTTCCAGTTCCTCTGGTGGGCGTTTTGAAACGGGCTGCGGCGCTTTCGGGTCGCGGCGTGCCGCCGTGCGCTGGCTCTCGCGCACGAGATCGTCGTAGAAGATGAATTCGTCGCAGTTGGCGATCAGCAGATCGGACGTCGACTGCTTGACGCCGACGCCGATCACGTACTTGGCATTCTCGCGCAATTTGGAAACCAGCGGCGAAAAGTCCGAGTCACCACTGACGATGACGAAGGTGTTCACGTGCGACTTGGTGTAGCACAGGTCGAGCGCATCGACGACCATGCGGATGTCGGCCGAGTTTTTGCCCGACTGGCGAACGTGTGGAATCTCGATCAGTTCGAAGTTGGCTTCGTGCATGGTGGCCTTGAAACCCTTGTAGCGATCCCAGTCGCAGTAGGCCTTCTTGAGCACGATGCTGCCCTTGAGCAGCAGGCGTTCGAGCACCGGCTTGATGTCGAACTTGTCGTACTTGGCATCGCGCACGCCGAGCGCAACGTTCTCGAAGTCGCAGAACATCGCCATGCTGACGGTTTCGGGGGATGCGGCCATTTGTCTCTCCTGTAGGTTGCGTCGGCTGAGTATACAACCCGCCGCTCGGCTATGATCGCCAAAAGCCCGAGGATATGACGATTACCCTCCCTGCGGCCGTACGTTTGCGCACAGACCGGCGAAATAGGTATCGACAATCGTTGGGCCATAGCTGGCCAGAGGGAAGAGCGTACGGTCGAGTGTCCAGTTCAGGACCAGGCCGTCGACCACCGCCATCAAGCCTACCGCAGCGCAGCGCGGATCAAGAACCGCCGGCAGAAAACCGCGCTCACGGGCCCGCCGGAAACCGTCCTCGATGATCGCCAGATAGCGGTTTCCGCATTCGAGATGCATGTCGCGAATGGCGGCCATCTCGCCCACGTACTCGCATTTGTGCCAGGAAATTTCCACCACGCGAAAATAGCGCTGATCGCTGGCAATCCGGTCAAGAAAGTAGAGAACCAGCGTACGCAATGCAAGCAGCGGGTTTTCTTCCTGGCTTTTCTCAACCTCGACCAATTTGGCTTCGAGCGGACCGAAGACGCGCTGGATCAAGGCATCGTAAAGATCGCCCTTATTGGCAAAATGCCAATAGATCGCACCGCGCGTCACCCCGGCCGCCTTGGCTATTTCGGCCAGCGACGTATGGCTCACCCCGTGTTCCTGAAAAACGAGTTCAGCGGCGTCGAGGATCGCGTTGCGCGTTTCCTGCGCTTCTTCTTTCGTTTTTCTGACCATGAATTTATCATCCCTTCTGTGTCTAAACAGAATATTCAGCCGATGTTCTAGGGCATATTTTACATACATGCACGGATGTATGTAAAATATGCCCTAATTACTGCCGTACAACCTTGATGCCCTCCCCGAGGGCGGACCGCCCCCGGAGATCCGTCATGACGTTCAGAGTCATCCCAAGCAGTTCCTTTACGTACCGTAGCCTGGCAGTCATGGCCGTCGCGCTGAGCCTCGCGGCCTGCGGCAAGCCTCAGGCTCCGGGCAACATGCCGCCTGGAGCGAGTGCGCGCCCCGAAGTCGGCGTGATCACGGTGCAGGCGCAAACGGTGGCCATAACCAGCGAGTTGTCCGGACGTACCGTAGCCAACGTGGTCGCCGAAATACGCCCGCAAATAGGCGGCATCGTGCAAAGTCGCCTGTTCCGCGAAGGCGGGGAGGTCAAGGCCGGGGAATTGCTCTATCAGATCGATCCGGCGGTCTATCAAGCCAACCATGAGAGCGCCAAGGCCGGCCTGGCGAAAGCCGAAGCCAACCTGGTGACTGTTCGCCTCAAAGCTGAACGCTATAAGAATCTCCTTTCGTCCGGGATGGTGAGTCAGCAGGCGTACGACGATGCCAATGCCGCACTCAGGCAGGCCGAGGCCGACATTGCCGCGGGCAAGGCGCTCGTTGATCTCGCGCGCATCAATCTGGCCTACACCCGCGTCGTATCGCCGATCAGTGGTCGTATCGGCAAATCGACTGTCACCCAGGGCGCGCTGGTCACTGCCAATCAGCCGACTGCGCTGGCGATGGTGCAACAACTGGATCCGATCAACGTCGACGTCACCCAATCCAGTTCCGAAATGATGCAGATGAAACGCGCTCTTGAAGCTGGATCGCTCAAGAATGCCGGTGCCAATCAGGCCAGGGTAAAACTCCTGCTCGATGACGGCTCGGCCTATCCGCTCGAAGGCCGGATGGCATTTTCCGAAGCGACGGTCGATACCGGTACGGGCACGGTCACGCTGCGGGCGATATTTCCCAATCCCAAGCGTGACCTGCTGCCGGGCATGTATGTGCGCGCCGTGGTTGAACAAGGCGTCAAGGAACAGGCCATCGTCGTACCGCAACAGGGCGTAACGCATGACCCGCGAGGAAACGCTGTGGCCATGGTGGTGAATGCCGAAGGTAAGGTCGAAGCGCGCATCCTCAAGACCGAACGTGCCATTGGCGACAAGTGGCTGGTCACTGAAGGCCTCGCGGCGGGTGACAAGCTGATCGTCGATGGCCTGCAGAAGGCACGTCCCGGCGCGCCCGTCACCGCTGTTGCGGCTGGTGCGCCAAGCGCTCCACCCCAGGCGGCCATGGCGGACAAAGCCTCTGCTGCGAAACAGTAAGGAGTACAACACATGGCTCGCTTCTTTATCGATCGCCCCATATTTGCCTGGGTCATTGCGATTGTCATTATGCTCGCCGGCGCGCTTTCGATCGAGAAGCTCCCCGTTTCCCAATACCCGACGATCGCCCCCCCGGCGATTGTCATCAACGCCACCTATCCGGGGGCTTCGGCAAAAACGCTTGAAGACTCGGTCACCCAGATCATCGAGCAAAAGATGACCGGGCTGGACAACCTGCTCTACATGTCGTCGTCGAGCGATTCCTACGGCCGTGCCTCGGTGACGCTCACCTTCAATGCCGGAACGAATCCCGACATTGCCCAGGTGCAGGTACAGAACAAGCTGCAACTGGCACTGCCCTCGCTGCCGCAGATCGTACAATCTCAAGGCGTTCAAGTCGCAAAATCGGCACGCAACTTTCTCATGGTCGTCGCCTTGATCTCGGAAAACAACGACAAGACGCAGACCGACCTCTCCGACTTCCTCGTCGCCAACATGCAGGATCCATTAAGCCGCGTGCCCGGCGTCGGTGAAGTCACGGTCTTTGGTTCGCAGTACTCGATGAGGATCTGGCTGGACCCGGTCAAACTGGCGACCTTCAAGATGACCCCGGCGGACGTGCGTGCCAGCATTCAGGCACAGAACACGCAGGTTTCCGCAGGGCAACTCGGTGGGTCGCCATCGGTACCTGGCCAGCAACTCAATGCCACCATCTCGGCGCTGGGTCGACTGCAGACAACGGAGCAGTTCGGCGCAATCCTTTTGCGCACGAATTCCGCGGGCGGCAACGTCTATTTGCGTGACGTCGCCCGAATCGAACTGGGCAGCGAATCCTACGGCACGGTCGCACGTTTCAACGGCAAGCCGGCCGCCGGCATTGCCGTCCGTCTTGCCGCAGGCGGCAATGCATTATCGACCGCGACGGCGGTGAAGGCCAAGGTCGCAGAACTCTCGCATTACTTCCCGCCTGGCGTGAAATACGTCGTCCCCTACGACACCACACCCTTTGTGAAAATTTCCATCGAAGAGGTTGTCTATACACTGATCGAGGCCGTTATTCTGGTGTTTCTGGTGATGTGGCTATTCCTGCAGAACATCCGCGCCACGCTGATACCAACCATCGCCGTACCGGTCGTGCTGCTCGGTACGTTCGGTGTGCTTTCGCTGTTTGGTTACTCGATCAACACACTGACCATGTTTGCCACGGTACTGGCCATTGGCTTGCTCGTCGATGATGCGATTGTCGTCGTTGAAAACGTTGAACGCATTATGAGCGAGGAAGGGCTATCGCCGAAGGAAGCCACGCGCAAATCGATGGACCAGATCGTCGGTGCGCTGATCGGAATCGCCCTCGTGCTCTCGGCGGTATTTGTACCGATGGCCTTTTTCGGCGGCTCGACCGGGGTCATCTACCGTCAGTTCTCAATCACCATCGTCTCGGCGATGGCGCTCTCGGTGCTAGTGGCCATCATTCTGACACCTGCCCTCTGCGCGACACTGCTCAAACCGATCAAGAAGGGCGAGCACTACAGCGAAAACTGGTTCTTCCGGGGCTTCAACCGCCTGTTCGATCGCAGCCAGAAAAGCTACGAATCGAAGGTCGGCCGGATGCTCGGCAAGCGCATGCGCTATATCGTGATCTACCTGTTGATCGTCGGCGGCATGGCCGTCCTGTTCGCCAGGATGCCCACCTCCTTCCTGCCAGACGAAGATCAGGGTTTCCTGTTCGCACAGGTGCAATTACCGGCCGGTGCCACCCTGGAACGCACGGTCAAGGTACTCGGCACCATTGAAGATCATTTCCTGAACGACCAGAAAGAGGCCGTCGGCTCGCTGTTTACGATTGCCGGCTTCAGTTTTGGCGGCAGCGGTCAGAACATGGGTCTCGGTTTTGTTCAGCTCAGGGACTGGAAACTGAGAGATCGTCCGGATCTGCGGGTCAAGGCCGTCGCAGGTCGCGCCATGGGGGCTTTTTCGAAAATCCGCGACGCCATGGTCTTTGCCTTTGCCCCGCCGGCGGTGGTTGAACTCGGTAACGCCACCGGCTTCGACATGCAACTGCAGGATCGCGCTGGTCTGGGGCACGATGCGCTGATCAATGCACGCAACATGTTCTTCGGCATGGCCGCGAAGGACAAACGTCTGGTCGGAATTCGTCCCAATGGCCAGGACGACATGCCGGAGTACAAGCTCGACATCGACCAGGCCAAAGCCAATGCCATGGGGGTTTCGACAGCAGACATCAACGACATGCTGTCGACGGCCTGGGGCAGCAGTTATATCAATGACTTTATTGATCGGGGGCGGGTCAAGAAAGTATACCTGCAGGGTGACGCCCCGTCGCGCATGCTGCCCGAAGATCTCAAAAAGTGGCAGGTGCGCAACAAGAATGGCGAGATGGTGCCGTTCTCGACCTTTGCGACCGGACACTGGTCTTACGGCTCACCGCGGCTTGAGCGTTACAACGGTTCGTCTTCGATTGAAATCCTCGGCCAGGGAGCCCCGGGCGTAAGTACGGGCGACGCTATGGCCGCTGTCGCGGAAATCGCCAGCAAACTCCCTCCAGGCATCGGTTTTGAATGGACCGGCACGTCGTTCGAAGAGCAGCGTTCGGGAGCGCAAGCGCCCGCGCTCTACGCGATTTCGCTGCTCGTCGTATTCCTCAGTCTGGCCGCCTTGTACGAGAGCTGGTCGGTGCCCTTCGCGGTCATGCTGGTGGTGCCGCTTGGAGTGATTGGAGCCTTGCTGGCAGCTACGGGACGTGGCATGTCGAATGATGTCTACTTCCAGGTTGGTCTGCTCACCACCGTTGGCCTCTCGGCGAAGAACGCGATCCTGATCGTCGAGTTTGCGCAGGCGCAGATCGATCACGGGCTTGATGTATTTGACGCGACCCTGAAGGCGGTACGCATGCGCCTGCGCCCGATCCTGATGACCTCGCTGGCCTTCGGGCTCGGCGTGCTGCCGCTGGCGATCAGTACCGGCGCCGGTTCGGGCAGCCAAAATGCGATCGGCACTGGGGTGCTCGGCGGCATGATTTCGGCCACCGTATTGGGCATTTTCTTCGTGCCGGTGTTCTTCGTGGTGATCCGGCTGATCTTCAAGGGCAAGCGACCGACTGACGAAGAATCAGCCGGCACGACCGATTCGCAAGATGGCTGACGATGAACCGGACAATACTTCGGCGGTGCAGTAAGTCCGACCACAGATCGATGAGGCTGTGACTGCCAGGCAAAGACTGAACAGCGAAGGCCGTTCTCGCTGCCGCTGAAGCAGCTTTCCTTTTACGGCTGGTTTTTCTGCACCAGGATTTGTAATTGTTCGATGAAGGCGTCGCGCAGGGCGTGGAGTTCGCCGAGGCGATTGAGGGCCTCGGTTGTCCGGTTCTGCGCCTTGAGCGTGCACAGGGCGGTGGCCAGCCCATGCGTCTGACGGTGCAGGGGTTCGATCGACAGG
>JAIFKU010000075.1 GCA_020049495.1 Accumulibacter sp. | reverse complement strand
TGATGCCGGAGAATTCGTGGCCCATGATCATCGGCGCGGTACGGCGCCCGGTCTTGCCCAGGTAACCTTCGAAGTCGGAGCCGCAGATGCCATTACCCTTGACCCGGACGAGATACTGCCCGGGCCTGGGCGTCGGGATCGGATCCTCGCGCAGCTCCATCTGTTTGTCACCGACGTAGTACAGGGATTTCAAAAAATTCCCCTTGAAATTGGTTCTTGTGAGTTGTGAGACAAGTTATTAGCTCATACCCGTTTTTTGTTGTCAACAAAAACTTGAGCAATGTTGAACGGGCCGGCGATTCCGGCTTCAGTTCTGGGCCGGATGACCCAACGTCACGTCCGGATGCTTCTTGGTTTTTTTTAGCACTTCCTGAATCGTTTCGTCCAGATGCGCGTCCATCAATGACTCGCACAGCGACTTGTCACCACTCTTCAGGGCATCGATAAGTTTCCGGTGATAGCGCAGTCCGATCTCGGTCCCGAGCAATCCGACGATGTCGACCATGGCGGCCGAAAGGATCACATTGATGAGTTGATACACTTTCGTGATGATCGGATTCTGTGCGATCTGCGCCAAGCGGTAATGGAAGAGATGATCGGCTTGCGCGTGCTTATCGGGCTCATCGGTGCAGGCCTGCATCGTCCTGTACGTTTCTTCAAGAAAATCGATATCTTTTTTCGTAATTTTGGGTACAACCAGGCCGATCGTGCCTTTCTCGATAATCTTGCGATATTCCAGTACCGTGATGATGTCCTGGTTTTCGTTGATCTGGATCAGGGGATGGAACGCGTCCATCGCGTTGATCGTCGAGAAATCCTTGACGAAGTTACCGCCACCGTGCCTGGTCTCGACCAGACCAAGAATTTCCAGTTGCTGAATCGCGGCGCGAACAGTCACCCGGCTGACGCCGAAAGAAACGCAGAGCTCATTCTCGGAAGGCAGTTTTTCGCCGACTTTCCAGATACCTTCCATCAGTCGGGCCTTCAGTTGCACATAGACTTGCGACCGCAGTGATTCCGTTTTTATCTTTTTCAACTTCGCCAAGATAGCTCTCCTTATTCCATGTAACACATAATACAACTGTTGATGCCGTGTGTAAATGATGGTGGTTCATAGCGTAGCGAGTTTTCAAGTCGTCCGGTTTCATAGTGCCCTGAGGGTTAGCGACGCTCAACCGAAGAAATGCCCTCGGGGCAAACTTGTCCCCCATGATGACTCGAGCCCAAGGTCCCGTTGCCTGCGGAGCGTCAAACCATGAATGGACTTTCAACAGGGGCGAACGGGATTGGGGCCAATGGATAATCTGGTTGTTGAATCGAAAGAAACGCAAACTCATTTCAAATCGACACCAAGACAAATCGTCCTGTAACCCATCCCAACACTCAGTCTTGGCTAGGTGATTCGAAGTTTAACCGGACACTACTGCTTCGCCTGTGGTACATGTGGAATCAATGGTGTTGTTCGAAAGGGGCTGAGCGCGTTGATCCAAGACCTGCCTTAGCATGAATCACAAATACCATTTTTAAGATGAGTTGATACAGAAATACAATTATGTAATTGATCAAGTTTCATTGACAATGAAGAATGAGCATAAGCTAATAACTTGTCTCACAATTCACAAGAACCAATATCAAGGAGAATCGTTATGAAGATGACTCGCAGGCAATTTGGCATTACCGCAGTCGGCGGCGCTCTGGCCGGCGTTGGTATTCTGGCTGGTTCCTACCCCGCCCCGGCTTTCGCCCAAAGAAAAGTTTTCAAGATGAAGTTTGGCAGCCCGTATCCGTTGACGCATCCGGCCGGGAGCCGCATGGTCGAGGTCTGCGAGCTGATCCGCAAGGAAACCGATGGCATCGTGGACATCTCCCCTTTCCCGAACAACCAGTTGGGCGGCGAGAGTGACATGAACTCGCAGCTCCGTTCCGGCGCGCTCGAATTCATGACCACCTCCGGTGCCGTACTGCAGACCGTCGTGCCGACGTCGGGCATCAACGCCGTGCCCTTCGTCTTCAAGAACTACGATCATGTCTGGGAATCGATGGACGGTGCGCTCGGCGAATACGTTCGCGACGCGGTCGCCAAGTACGGAATCTACAATTTCAACAAGGCGACGATCGACAACGGCTTCCGCAACATCACCTCGAGCATCAAGCCGATCAATACCGTCGAGGATCTCAAGGGCATGAAGATCCGCGTCCCGGTTACCCCGCTCTGGGCCGACGCGTTCAAGTCGATGGGCGCATCGGCGGCGACGCTGAACCTGCCGGAGCTGTACTCCGCACTGCAGACGAAGATCGTCGACGGTCAGGAAAACCCGCTGGTGCAGATCAATGCCTTCCGCTTGTACGAAGTGCAGAAATACTGCTCGATGACCGGCCACGTCTGGGACGGCGGCCTGACCGTCGCCAACGCCCGCAAATGGGAACAGGTCCCCAAGGAACTGCAGGCGGTGATCACGCGCAACTTCGAAGCGATAGCGATCAAGCAGCGCGCTGACGTTATCAAAAACAACAACGACCTGGTCAGCGAGATGGGTGCGAAGGGGCTGATCTTCAATACGCCCACGAACATCGCATCGTTCCGCGAGGCCCTGGTCAAGTCGGGCTTCTATACCGTGTGGAAGGGCAAGTACGGTCCCGAAGCCTGGGGCGCGCTCGAAAAAGCCGTTGGCGCAAACCTCGGCTGATTAGTGTCGACTCCAGCAGCCGATTGTGTGGGAAGTGTATGTGACGCCGCGCGTCGAAAGCCGACGGGCGGCGTTTTCTAGTCAGCGGCCGCAGTCCCGGAAGGTCCGGCAGCATACAGGGAGAAGAAAATGAACTTAGACGGACCCAGCGCACAAGCGTTGAAGGATGAGGATGCGCCTAAAGGCGCCGCTTCCATTTTCGGCAAGATCGAGTGGGCGATCACGAGTTCCATGGAGTGGCTCGTCGTCGCGCTGATGATCGCCGACATACTGGTGTTGCTGGCCGGGGTCGTCGCCCGCTACGGTTTTAACGCGCCGCTGATGTGGTCGGACGAAGTAGCCTCCATGCTCTTTCTTTGGCTGGCGATGCTGGGCTCGGTGGTTGCCTTGCACCGGGGCGACCACATGCGCATGACCGCCGTCGTCAAGGCGATCCCCGACGCATGGCGACCCCTGGTAGAGACGGTTGCGCTCGGTGTCATGGCCTGTTTCCTCGGCATCATGGTGCCGCCCCTGGTGCAGTTCGCCCACGAAGAGACGGTCAATATCATTCCGTCGATCGACCTGTCGAGCGTCTACCGGGTCGCCGCGCTGCCGGTGGGGGCCGCGCTGATGGCGATTCTGGCCGTGATGAAGCTGTTTCAGAAGACTTCGTTCGGCAAGGCCTTGCTGGTGCTCGCCATCATCGGCGGGGTGGCGGGTGCCGCCCTGGCGTCGCCGGGGGCGTTGCAGGACCTGTCGACCTCGGCCCAGTTGCTGATTTTCTTCTTTTTCATGGTCGGGACGCTGGTCTGCCTGGGCGTGCCGATCGCGGCCTGCTTCGGGTTTGCCACCATTGGCTACCTGGTCCTGGCGGTCGACGTCGATCTCTCGGTGGTCGCCAACCGCTTGAACGAGGGCATGTCTTCGCTGATCCTGCTGGCCGTGCCGATGTTCGTCTTTCTCGGTCTGCTGCTCGACTCGACGGGCCTCGCCCGTCTGATGGTCGGCTTCCTGGGCAACCTGCTCGGCCACGTGCGTGGCGGACTGGCGTACGTGCTGGTTGGCGCGATGTACCTGGTTTCCGGCATCTCGGGCTCGAAAGCCGCCGACATGGCCGCCATCTGCCCGGTCCTGTTCCCCGAAATGATCAAACGCGGATCGAAGCCGGGCGACTTGGTCGCCCTGCTGGCGGCGACCGGTGCGCAGACCGAGACCGTTCCGCCGAGCATCGTTTTGCTGACCATCGGCGCGGTCTGCGGCGTGTCGATCAACGCCCTGTTCACCGGCGGCCTGCTGCCCAGCGTCGTGCTCGGCCTCGCGCTCTGCCTGCTCGTCCGCTGGCGTTACCGCAACGAAGACCTGTCGCGCGTCAAACGGGCGACGCGCAAGGAGATCTGGACGAGCTTCGTCGTCGCGATACCGGCGCTCGCGCTGCCGTTCTTTATCCGCTACGCGGTGGTCGGCGGCGTCGCCACGGCGACCGAGGTGTCGACTCTGGGCATCGTCTATTGCCTGTGCGCCGGTCTTTACTACGGCGGCCTGGAACTGCCGCGCATGAAGAAATTGCTGATCGATACCGCGTCGCTGTCCGGCGCCATCATGTTCATCATCGGCTGTGCGACGGCCATGTCCTGGGCGCTGACGCAGAGCGGATTCTCGCGCGACCTCGGCGCCATCATGTCGAACCTGCCGGGCGGGGCGCCGATGTTCATGGCCGTGTCGATCGTGCTGTTCATCATTCTCGGCAGCGTCCTCGAGGGCATTCCGGCGATCGTGCTGTTCGGACCTCTGCTCTTTCCGATCGCCGCGACGATGCACATCCACGAGGTGCACTACGCCATCGTGGTCATCCTGGCGATGGGCATCGGGCTGTTCTGTCCGCCGGTCGGGCTTGGTTACTATTTCACCACGTCGATCGCCAAGGTGAATCCCGACGAAGGAATGAAACCCCTCGTCGGCTACATGGTCTCGCTGCTGATCGGCCTGATCGTAATTGCCGCCGTGCCGTGGATCTCCATCGGCTTCCTTGGCTAAGCGTAATCAGGAGAAAGCATGTCTACAAAGATAGTGGTCAGCGATTACGAATTTGCTGATCTGGCGCCTGAGCAAGGCGTAGTGGCCAAGGCCGGCCTGACGCTGATTGGGGGACAATGCAGGACTGAAGACGAATTGATCGCCTTCTGTGCGGACGCCGATGGAATCCTCGTTCAGTACGCGATGTTTACCCCCCGGGTCATTGCGGCATTGAAAAACTGCAAGGTCATCTCCCGCTACGGCGTCGGCATCAACACGATCGATGTGCCTGCGGCGACCCAGGCAGGAATTTGTGTGGCCAATGTTCCCGACGCTTCTATCGAAGACGTATCGGACCACGCCGCGGCGATGATGCTCACGCTGGCGCGCGGGATCAACCTTCTTGACGCCGCGGTGCGCGCTGGCCGCTGGAGCTACGCCGAAGCCAAGCCGCTGTACCGCATGAAAGGCAGGACGCTTGGGCTCTTGAGTTTCGGGCAAATTCCGCAGGCTTTGGCGCGCAAGATGACTTCATTCGGTGTCAGCATCATTGCTCACGATCCGTATGCCAATGCCGCTGTGGCTGAAAAACTTGGCGTCAAGCTGGTCGACGCCGAGACGCTGTATCGTCAATCCGATATTCTTTCGATACACGTGCCGTTGACGGACAGCACCAGGGGTATGGTCGGGGCCGCGCAGCTGGCGCTGATGAAGCCGACGGCGATGCTCATCAACACGGCGCGTGGCCCGGTTATCGATCAGGCCGCGCTGATCAAAGCGCTTCAGGACAAGAAGATTGCCGCCGCCGGACTGGATGTTTTCGAAACCGAACCGCTGGGCGCCGACCATCCTTTCACGCGCATGCCCAATGTTGTCCTGTCGCCGCACAGCGCCTGGTATTCAGAGCAATCGGAGTTCGAGCTTCGCACCAGGACGACCCAGAATGTCGTCGATGTCATGCAGGGACGTTTGCCGACCTACCATGTCAACCGCGAGGTGACGCCGCGCTTCAAGCCGGTAGGGAAGTAATTCCCCGAGTGAATGTAGAATTTGCTTAATCAACATTCTGGATCCTCGGCTGTGCACTTCCATTGATCGTGTCGAAGGGTTCGTAATTCTGTAATTGCGGCTTTAAGGATAAAACATTCTGTCCGTTCTTTTTATTTGCTGCCACGCCGAGTAGAATTCCGCGGGTCTTCAAAAGGAACTCGACCATGACCCATTCACAATTTTCCCCGGCCCAGGAAGCAGCCATCCTGGCCGAAGCGCTGCCGTACATCAAACGCTTTCACGGCAAGACCATCGTCGTCAAGTTTGGCGGCAACGCCATGGTCGACGAGAACCTGAAGCAATGCTTCGCCCGTGACGTTGTCCTGCTCAAGCTGGTCGGCATGAACGTCGTCGTTGTCCATGGCGGCGGCCCGCAGATCGAGAATCTGCTGACCCGCGTCGGCAAGAAGGGCGAGTTCATCCAGGGCATGCGCGTCACCGACGCCGAGACAATGGAAATCGTCGAGATGGTGCTCGGCGGGCAGGTCAACAAGGACGTGGTGAACCTGATCAATCAGGCCGGCGGCAAGGCCGTCGGACTGACCGGCAAGGACGGCAACCTGATCCGCGCGAAAAAGCTGCTGCTGCACGATCGCGACAACTACGAAGACCTGATCGACATCGGCATGGTCGGCGACATCACCCAGATCGACCCGGCGCTGATCAGCCATCTTGAAGCCGGCGCCTTCATCCCGGTGATTGCCCCGATTGGCGTCGGCGAAAACGGCGAGACCTACAACATCAACGCCGACGTCGTCGCCGGCAAAGTTGCCGAAATACTCAAGGCCGAAAAACTGGTGCTGTTGACCAACACCCCGGGCGTGCTCGACAAGGACGGAAAACTGGTGACCAACGTCACGCCCAGGCAGATTGACGAGATGGTGGCAGACGGCACGCTTTTCGGCGGCATGCTGCCGAAAATCAGTTCGGCGCTTGATGCCGCGCGCAATGGTGTGAAGAGCGTGCACATCATCGACGGTCGCGTCGAGCACGCGCTGCTGCTGGAGATCCTGACCAGTCACGGCGTCGGCACGATGATCAAGAGCCATTGATTCCGTGAGGTGTCAGGAGAAAGGGGAGAGGAGTAGAACCATAGCGCGAGCTTCCTCCTCACTCCTTACACCTCACTCTTTACCGTACGCGAAGCGCACCTGGCTGTTCGACCTCGACAACACGCTGCACAACGCCAGCGCCTACATATTCCCGCACCTCGGCCGATCGATGATGGCCTATATCCGTCAGCACCTGAACGTCGATGAAGCCGAGGCCACGCGCCTGCGGCAGAACTATTGGAAGCGCTACGGCGCCACCCTGCTCGGCCTGATGCACCATCACGGCACCGATCCCCGACACTTTCTGCAGCACACGCACCAGTTTCCCGATCTGCAACCCATGGTCGTTTTCGAGCGCTGCCTGAAGGCCATGCTGCACCGGCTGCCGGGGCGCAAGATCATCTTCTCCAACGCCCCGCTGGAATACACCGAAGCGGTTCTGGCGATTACCGGCATCCGCCATTGTTTTACCACCGTCTACACCATCGAGCGTCTCCGCTTTCGCCCCAAACCGGCCATAGCCGGCTTTCTTCGTCTGCTGCGCAACGAAAGCCTGGACCCGCAGTCCTGCGTCATGGTCGAGGACACCCTGCTCAACCTGAAAACCGCCAAGAGGCTCGGCATGAAAACCGTGTGGGTGAGTACCAGCACACGCCAGCCGCCTTATGCGGACGTAAAGATTGCTTCGGTTCTCGATTTGCCGAAGCGCCTGGGACGACTATAATCGGCCCACTATAACAATCAACTCGGGGAGCAAGATCATGGTCGTACCAGGCGAGAGAAGGTTGCAGATCCTGCAAACACTGGCCGCAATGCTGGAGGACCCGAAAGGGGAAAAAATCACCACCGCCGCGCTGGCCGCCCGGCTTGACTGCTCGGAAGCGGCGCTCTACCGCCACTTTGCCAGCAAGGCGCAGATGTTCGAAGGCCTGATCGAATTCATCGAAACCAGCCTGTTCGGCGTCATCAACCAGATTTCAGCCGAAGAAGCGCAAGGCCTGCAGCAGGTCGAACACATCCTCGCCCTGCTGCTCAATTTCGCCCAGCGCAATCGCGGCATGACCAAGGTGCTGACCGGCGATGCACTGGTCAATGAAAACGAGCGGCTGCAGGCGCGCATCAACCAGGTGCACGACAAGATTGAGGCCGCGCTCAAGCAAGCGCTGCGCGTCGCCGCCACGCAGGAGCAAATTGCCGCCAGCGCCGACTTCGGCGCGCTGGCCAACATCCTGCTCTGCTACGTCATTGGTCGCTGGCAGCAGTACGCCAAGAGCGGCTTTACGCGCGAACCCGCGGCCCACTGGGCACAGCAATGGCCGATGCTCTACGTGGCCTGCCTGAGCCAGCGTAACGCATGAGCGCAGGCGGCTCCCGACTGGCCTTCATCGATGCGCTCAAGGTACTGGCCTCGCAACTGATCGTGCTGCACCATCTGGCCTTCTACGGCCCGATGTCCGATTACGTCCAGCCCCTGCTCCCGGGGCTGATTTCCTGGCTCTCGCAAAACGCCCGCATCGCCGTCCAGGTCTTTCTCGTCATTGGCGGCTACCTCGCCGCCCAGGCGCTCGCGCGCGATGGCCGGTTGGTCGAAAAACCGGTCCTCGCCCTGATCTGGCGCCGCTACCTCAAGCTGGTGCTGCCCTACCTCGCTGCGCTGCTGCTGGCCATTGCCGGCGCGACCCTCGCCCGCCACCTGATCACGCACGCTTCCATCCCCGGCGCACCGACACTGCCGCAACTCATCGCCCACGCTTTTCTGTTGCAAAGCATTCTCGGCTTTGACGGTCTTTCCGCCGGCGTCTGGTACGTGGCCATCGACTTCCAGCTCTACACTTTGCTGCTCGTCGTGCTCTGGCTTGCCCACCGCGCCTTGCCTGACTGGCCCAACGCCGGAGTGCTGCTCACCGCCGCCCTGATCATCGCCTCGCTGTTCCATTTCAACCGCGACCCCGAGTGGGACAACTGGGCCATCTACTTCTTCGGCGCCTACGGGCTGGGCGCCATCACCTACTGGAGCGTGCGCCGCAATGCGCTCTCGCCGTGGCGGATACTGATCGTTGCAGTGGTCATTGCCGCGCTGCTGATCGACTACCGCTCGCGCATCGCCGTCGCCCTGCTCGTCGCCATCGCCCTGGGGCTGGCGCGTTACACCGGCGGCATCGAAAGCTGGCCGAAGTCGCGAGCCATCGCCTGGCTCGGTCAGATTTCGTACGCCGTATTCCTCGTCCACTTCCCGATCTGCCTGGTCATCAACGCCCTCTTCGAACGCTTTGCACCGCACACACCGATCATCCAGTTGGCCGGAATGCTTGCCGCATGGGTTGCCTGCGTCGGTGGCGGAGCGCTCTTCTACGATCAGGTCGAATGCCGTGCGCAACGACTACTACATACACACATTAATTAAGAAACATAATGTCGCGACATTTTTTGATCCGCATCCTGCCGAGTGAACGACCATTCAATACAGCGGTGGTC
>JAIFKU010000105.1 GCA_020049495.1 Accumulibacter sp. | reverse complement strand
TTGTAGTAACTCAGCGCCGGGAATGAACGAATTCCGGCCAGGGACGCCACATTGATGATGAAGCCACTGCGCTGTTTGCGCATTCCGGGCAGAGCCGCACGGATCATTTTTCCGAGGCCAAAGACATTGATGTCGAACATCCAGCGCACCTGGTCTTCTTCACTCTCTTCAAGCGAACCGAAATAGCCGATTCCGGCGTTGTTCACCAGCACATCGATGCGCCCGAAGCGCTCCTCGGCGGCCTTGACAGCGGCGTCGACCTGACTCTGAACCGTAACGTCGAGCTTCAGCACCAGGGCCTGTTCCTTGTCGGCAAAAGCACTCAGATCCGCAGGATTGCGCGCGGTCACCACCGTCGGGTAACCGTTCGCCAGCAAATGCTGTGCGAGTTCGCGGCCAAAACCGGTGGAGCAGCCCGTGATAAACCAGACGGGCTTTCCTGTGCGTGCCGAATTGCTAGTTGTCATTACTGCTTCTCCTTTGAGTTGATCGATACACAGCGCTCATTATCCCCTCTTTTTAGCGGCGAGACACTAACTCCACACTTGCTCCGGTGGGTTTCTAATGCGACTATGGTGCGTCACTCACCGTCGCCATTTCGAGAACTGTACATGCAGGAAAAGCAGGGCATCAATATCGAGGCGCTGCTCGCGCGCGTACCGCTTTTCAGCGGACTTGTAGCGGCTGAAATCGCCCGTATCGCCCGCGGCACGCGTGAAATCAATGCGGTGCGCGGGGATGTCCTGTTCCACAAGGGCGATTCGTCTAGCGGCTTCCATCTGGTCGTCTACGGGCAGATCAAGCTGGCTTTCACCTCGTCGCAGGGCGGCGAAAAGGTCGTCGACATCTTGGGACAGGGCCAATCCTTCGGCGAGGCCGTGATGTTCATGGAAAAACCCCACATGGTTTACGCCCAGGCGCTCAACGATTCGCTGCTCTTGCACATTTCGAAAAGTGTCATCCTTGAGGAACTGGAAAAAGACCCCAGGCTCGGCCGCAAGATGATTGCCTCACTTTCGTTACGCCTGCATCACCTGATCACCGATGTCGAGTCGTATTCGCTCCACTCCGGCCGCCAGCGCATCATCGGTTACCTGCTGCGCGAGAACATGGAAAGCGACGAACCGGCGATCACCATCACCCTGCCGACCAACAAGGGCGTCATCGCCTCGCGCCTCAACCTCACACAGGAACACTTCTCGCGCATCCTGCACGAACTCTCCGAAAAAGGACTGATCGTCGTTGCGGGCCGCAAGATAAAAATTCCCGATGTCGAGAAACTCCGCTGTTACGATCTCTGACTTGTCCTCGTGGAAATGCCCTTGCAACAATCACCGTCCACCATGCACCCTTTATTCTCCGAGGACATCTGCATGGACCTCCTGCTGTGGCGCCACGCCGAGGCCGAAGACGGCATCCCCGACCTCAAGCGCAAACTCACCTCACGCGGTGAAAAACAGGCGAGTCAAATGGCCGGATGGATCAGGAAGCACGGGCCGAAAAACCTGCGCATACTGGCCAGTCCGGCCTTACGCTGCCAGCAAACCGCGCAGGCCCTTGAACTATCTTTCGACACCGACAAGCGCATCGGCACGGACAGCAATGCCGCCAGCCTGCTGGTCGCCGCGGGCTGGCCGGACGGTGGCGAACAGAGTATCAGGAAGAATGCCGTACTCGTGGTCGGACATCAGCCCACTCTCGGTCAGACCGCCGCCCTGCTGCTGTCAGGCACGGAAGCCGACTGGACGGTCAAGAAGGGAGCGCTGTGGTGGTTCAGCAACCGAACGCGGCAAGGGGAGACGCAGACGGTTTTGAGAGCGGTAATACCGGCTGAATTCGGGTAGCATTCAGGCCTTGCTATCCAGAGCTAACTCCCCGCATTCCCCATGAAGATGCCGTATATCAACTGGCCGGCCAGCCGGCAAGCGCTGATCATCCTTGGCCTGCTGGGACTGCAGTATTTCTCATGGGCAAGCCATTCGCGCACATTGTTCAACGGATTGGCCTCGCCGCTGTTCTTTGTACTGACGGCTTACCTTGTCGTTCTTGCCACGCAATACAAAGTCACCGTCTCGCCTCACTCATTAGTTTTCTTCGTGCTCTTTGCCGCCTGGGCCGTTTTTTCCGACGCCCGCTCTGGCGAATTCCTGCCGGCCCTGGCCATGGACTCGCACTGGTTCATTCTGCCGCTCGCCACCCTGCTGCTGACCCAGGTGTTCAGGGAATATCCGCTCGCCTTCCAGGCGATCCGGGTGGGCGCCGCATTGTGCATCATCAATCTGCTCCTGACCCTGTTTATCGAGGCGGAGTGGTATTGGCACTGGCACTACCCGCCCATTTTCGGACATATCCGGCATCTGGGTCTGAGTGTTGGTTTTCTGACCATCCTCCTCTATTCGAGAACCGAGGCCGCTGGATGGGCCTCCGTTTTTTTCCGTCTTTGCCGGATACTTGGCCTGGCGCTGGTATTCTGGTCAGGCACGCGCGCCTCGATTCTCGCCTGGGTTTGCTGCATGGCGGTCTTCGTCTACTCTGACCGCAGCTGGGCAAAACTAATGCTGATGGACAGCATTGCCGGCCTCGTACTCTCGCTTATTCCCGCCCCTCCTTTGCCCGGGGTCCCGAACATAGTGGTCCGCTCGCTTGACGCGGCATCGGTCAATGCGCTGACGTCATCCAGGCTGGCCATCTGGCAATCGACGCTCTCCGGTCTGAACGAAATCGGAAGACTATGGACCGGGGTTGGCGGTAATGGCTTTGCGCGCCTGCAGGTGATGCATGGTGTCGTGACCGTCGCCCCCGGCCATGTTCAAGCGCATAACATCATTGTCCAGAGCATTTGCGACTGGGGGTTGATCGGTTTCACGCTGCTGGCAGGTTTTTTCTACCGATCAAGCCTCAGATCAATCCATGCTGAACGCAAACACTACGACCCAACAGCCCTGGCCGGCGTTGTTTATCTGCTGATTACAGGGATGCTCGACGCCACGCTCTATCATCTCGAACACCTTAACTACCTGGCGATCGCACTGGCATATCTGTTCAGCCAGAAACAGGCCCGGAATGCAAACGGGATTGTGCTTCCCGCAGCCCTGGTGATCACCCTGTTGCTTGGCTTGGCGCTGATCCATACGCAGACACTCGATTATCGTATCGGCCTGTACTGGTATTTTCCGACTCAATGAGGAATACCGAGCGAAATATATTGAGTCACTCTGACACGGCGCTACCTCTGGCACAGATGTTTTTCGCATCGGCATAGCGAAATTTCATCTGCCGATCAAGCGTGCGCAGGATGTTGTTAAAAGAAACATCATGCTCATTGGGTATATGTTCGTAGCCATTACGGATAGTCACTTTAAGGCCTGCCACAGAATTACAGAATTCCTGTCGCACTGTCTCGCTTTCGTCGCTGACTGTGGCTGAATTGGTCTCACTCATCCTTCGATAAACCTGCTCAAGCCCGATCAGGGACAAAAGAGCCTCTGCTGCGTAAGAGCGCGGCACCTTCTGCGCAAGCACTGTGGCCTCTTCATACCGTTTCTCGGGCAACAGTGTAAAAACAATTCGATCCCGAACAGCGTTGTGGAAAGCAGGCTGCAATTTGTATTCGCGATTCAGGAGGGCAGGGCTATCGCCCCAGTCGGCCACCCGCGACCACACTAATGCGGCACTGGGCAAGACGATCAGGAGTACCAACCAGGCAATTTTTTTCGGGCTGTTCATCCGGCCCAGCAAATCGATCAACACCAGCGACAAACCTGCGACGGGAACAAATACAAAACGCTCACTGGCCAAAGACCATGTCGTGAAAGGTACCAACTGCAAATAGATGGCCAGGGGAGAAAGCGTCAGAACGACCCCCAGCGCCCAGAGCGAACGCCGCTGTGACAACACCCGCAGGGAAACGAACAAAATTAGCGCAGCACTCACCGTGACCAGCCAGTGCCACTCGCCGAATTGATAGACATCGTAGTAAAACCGCAGGGGATAGGGGAATAGCAAAATCCCGATCAGCGCAGTCAAAATTAACGAAGCGCGTTCAAGTACCGCAAACAAACCGGGATGGTTCTCGATGCGGATTCCGCTGCTTTCTCCCACTTTGAAGTGAATCATGAATGCCAAAGCAACCAGAGTCCAGTACAGGAGCAGAGTACTCAATTTTCTGGACCGGCTGACATCAGATGAACCGGCCCAGCCAAGACCAATCAGCACCGTAACAAAGAGGACGTCAGCCATTGCCGCAGCCTTGCCAAAGCAGGCCAGGCCCAGCAACAGTGCGGACAGCAGTAGTGCGCGACTAGGCCAGTGGCGACGCATTGCGTGCACCAGCACTGCTGCTGAAAGAAGCCCCAGCGTACCGGCAACCAGATCTTTGCGCGAAGCAATCCAGTCCACCACTTCGACGTGTGCCGGATGCACCACGAACAGCAGTGCGCCGCACAGTGAAAGTACGGTTGCTCGCGTTGCCCACGCCGGCTGGCACAACAGAATGAGTTCACGGTTCAGCCAGAAAGAGGCCAGACCGGATGCTGCATACCAGACCAGATTGGTGACATGGAACCCTAGCGGCTCATCCCCGTACAAACGGAAATCGAGCCAGTAGGTAAAGTCGCGCAGAGGCAGAAATTCAAGAGGATTCGCCGGCCTCAATAAAAACTGATACAACTCTGACCAGTTCGATTCACGCAGGAAACGATTGGTATAGGCCAGATAGATGTGATCGTCGGTAAACAGATCGTGAAACAGGCTGGGCAAATAAAGACAAAAGGAAAGAACAAGCAGCAGGATTACGGTTGTCTGCAGGCGCTGCCAAGCAGCCATCGGGTTACTCACGCCGTCAGCCCGGCGAAGAGTTGATTGTTCTGAAAAATACCGTTTCCAGCGAGACCTTTGGTTTGACTTCCTGAATGACTCCCCCTGAGGCTTGTACCTGTGCAAGTACTGAGGCCAATTCAGCGGATCCGATCTCGAGTGCGTACAAACCCGCACGAAGTTCTTCGGAACCATCGAGCGCAACAGTCGAACGATAGTGCAGCACGTACCTGTCCGCCTGGTCGGCAACAATTTCCTGCGGCGAGCGGATTGTCAGTAACTCACCCTGATGAATCAGTCCAAAGCGGTCGGCAATGCGCTCCACATCGTGGAGTACATGTGAGGAGAAGAACAGAGTCCCGCCGGCCTTGCGATACTCATCAAGAATATCAACGACGTCCTTTCGGCCCACCGGGTCTAGTCCTGACAGCGGTTCATCGAGAATCAACAAACGGGGTTTGATGGCCAGCGCATGCGCAAGTACCGTACGCTGCATCATGCCCTTGGAAAAACTGCGCAGAGGGCTATCCGCAACGCTGGCCAGGTCGAAGCGTTCAAGCCAGCGCATGCAGTGCTGGCGCTCGGCATCAACGTGAACGCCGTGCAGACGCAAGCCCATCAGCAATATTTCGTAAGGCGTCAGGAAATCCTGCAGGCTTGGATTTTCGGGAACGAAGCCCATCCCGCGCCGTGCCTCGGGGTCTCCGACATCATGGCCAAAAATACTGGCCCGGCCGTGACCCGGCACCAACGCTCCCACCAGAATTTTGATCAGCGTGCTTTTCCCGGCACCATTCGGGCCGATGAAGCCGAAGGTTTCGCCAAGCCCGATACTCAGTGAAACCCCCTTGAGCGCCTCTTTTTCGGGCCTTCTCCACCCGGCCGCATAGGTTTTTCGGACATTATCGACGACGATAACCGGATTCATGGCGTATTCCTCGAAGCGGGTAGCGGCACGGCGGCGGGATCGACGGCCTGCGGCTTTCCATGACTGTCGATGACGTATTTCAAGTCAAACGGATCAAGAGGAATGGCGGGCAGAACAGCGCGGTCGACAAGATCCTGCACCTGGGCCGGAGTGCTGCCGAATGCTTCCTGATAACGGGCAACGGCCCGGCTGATCGTCAAGAGATTCTCCAGGCGGTCGGCCCGCTTCTCCAGAAAGCGGGCGAACGATTTGTGCCGGGTTCCCTTGGCCATCGCGCGGTGCCACCGGATCGCGAATTCGGGATCCTCACCCTTGCTCACCCAGAGTGCCGCCATTTGCTGTAACTGGATCTGCTCCTGTACATCCTGGGCATGTTCGGCGGCAAGTTGCATCCACTCGACACCGTCTTTCTGGTTCTTCAGGAAATGCAGCGCATTGAAACCGTAGTAAAAAGGCGGCTGCCAATCAAAAGGCCGCGCGGCGGTGGCCAGCCGGAGAATGTATTGTGCGGCGGTTACCTCGCCGTTCCAGGGAAGAACGGGCGCGGCAATGTAATAGTTGTCTTCATGCGCGGGGTTCAGCCAGGCCACGTCGGACTGAACCCGGGCCAGAATATGGTAATTGTCGGCGCTCATGGTTTCCGTCGCCGCCACCAGCGCGCGAAAACCCGCCAGATTGGCCGCCAGATAACGGTCGCCCGCCGTCATCAACACCTGGGCGAAGCGCGGAAGGGCGAATTGCATGTCGGTTGACACGGGTGGTCGCGGCCGCGCATAGAGGGCCGGAACAAGCAGCGCATGCGCCGCGAAGCAGAGCAGCGCGAGAATCAGACCATAGTGGCGGCGCATGGCCAGCAATTCAGGAAAACTCGCGTACCGAGAATTGCCGGATAGCCAGGCCGAGCATCACCCCGGCGTAGACAACGGCCATCAGCACGGCCAGGCCCATGGCAACGTAGTCTGGTGACTGTGCGTACATGGGCCAGACCCGCCAGTCGAGACGCGACAGATCCGGCAGCAACCAGCGAATGAATTCCAGCACCGGTCCATAACTGGCGGTCAGATCGGCCTGCCCATCGGCGCCCTTGATGACGTAATCCGCCACCGGTCCCAGCGCCCGCCCGGCAATGGCAAAAATCGCTCCCAGCGCCAGCGGCAACATGGAAACCGTCGACAAGCTGGCAATCCACAAGGTGAACGCCGCCACGACCGCAACATCCAGCCAGACACCAATGAGCGTCATCAGATAGGGGATGCCCAGAGCGACGGGAAACTGCTGATCATAGTGCACGCCGGAGAGCAGCACGGCGAGCCACAGCAGCAGGCCCAGAATGGCCGCCCCCACGCCGGTCAGTGCGAGGACCCCGAAATAGCGGCCGAGCAGATAGGCCGCCCGATGCACTGGATAGCTCAGGCTGAGCACTACCGAGCGCCGATCGATTTCGCGCCCGACCAGATCCTGCATCAGGGTGATGGCGAACAGTACCAGGCTGAATCGCAAGCCGGAGAGGCCGACGTCCAGCGCAATCGTACGCGGCTGCCGCGGCGAAAACGAGGCCGAGAGATAGGCCACGCCGACCAGAAAAACACCGAGCGCGAACACGCCGACAAAACTACGGCTGCGAAATCCGGCGCGCCACGACGAGAGGAAAAATTGAAGCATTCAGCCACCGAAAAAAAGGCGCGGAACAAACGCGCCTTTTCCCTTGCAACAGAACAATACGATCAGGTCGCACCCGCCGCCGTGTTCGCCACGCCTCTGGCCGTCACCGACTCGGCCGCCGTGCACCCACCGGCAATTGCGCAGGCAACACCGGTACCGACACCGCCACTGCTGGTCGATGCGGGATAGGAATTCTTCCCCTTGACCGAATTCGAGCCTGCGGCATACCACGCCCCGCTGGTACCATCAACGCCTGCCATATTCACGTTGGCCGAGCATTTGGGTGTAATGGCCACGACCATATAGTGCGTTCCAGCCGTGCCGACTAATGGCGCGACACCGGGGGCTGCGGTACCCGCACCGGTACAAATAACGGTCGCATCAGCAAAAGCGCCCAGGGAAAACAACGATCCGGCGGCAATAACCGACGCAAGAATAATCTTTTTCATAAATCCTCCGACAGTCAGGAATCAGTTAATTGGAATTCGCCACGATGACTTGCGTCATCAGGTTTTTCAGATCCGACGTGGCCGCCTTGTCCTCAGCCTTGCGCGTGTAATCCGAGAACTGGGGAATGGCGATGGCCGCCAGAATGCCGATAATCGCCACAACGATCATCAGTTCAATCAGGGTAAAACCCTTTTGCAACTTTTTCATGGTATTAAACTCCTTCCAGTGAGTGCAACGGATGACCCGTTGGGCTAAGGCCATTCAATTTTCGTGCCAGGCGCAAAACCCATACAGAACAGACCGTCCCTGTCGCTGCAAACGATAATACTAACCGCCTACGGCACCCCTTGCCGAAAATTGTCACTTCAAAACATCGCGCTTGCCACCCACGCCAGTTTCGTGTGCAATGCAGGTCTTCTCATTCGCAACTACTCTCCCATGGCCGAAAGCAAGAAATACCAGATCGCCGTCAGCGCCCTTCCGCAGTTCATTGCCGATCAATCCGATCCGGCTACCGAGCGCTACGTTTTCGCCTACACAATCAGCATCGAGAACGTCGGCACCGTGCCGGCGCAACTGATCTCCCGGCACTGGGTCATCACCGACGGCAACTCAAAGGTGCAGGAAGTGCGTGGCCTGGGCGTGATCGGCCAGCAGCCGCTGCTCAAGCCGGGCGAGAAATTCGAATATACCAGCGGCTGCCAACTCGACACGCCGGTCGGCACGATGCGTGGTACTTACCAGATGACGGCCGAGGACGGTACGCAGTTCGAGGCGGTGATTGCCGAATTTACGCTGAGCATCCCGCGCGTTCTGCACTAGCTGCGGTAGTCGGCGTTTATCTTGACGTAGTCGTAGGAAAAATCGCAGCTATAGACCGTTCCATTCGCCTTGCCGCGCCCCAGATCGACGCGGACGGTGATCTCCGCCGCCTGCATCAGGCGCGAGCCGTCTTCTTCGCGATAGGTCACGGCACGGCCGCCGTTCTCGGCGACCAGCACTTCTTCACCAACGCTGCCCAGCCAGACACGGACTCCATCAACATCGAGACTGTCAATGTCGGCGTAGCCGATGGCCGCGAGAATGCGGCCGAGGTTGGGGTCGGAGGCAAAAAAAGCGGTCTTCACCAGCGGCGAGTGGCCGATGGCATAGCCGACGCGCTTGCATTCATCGCGGTCCCGGCCGCCTTCGACGGCAATGGTGATGAACTTGGTCGCCCCTTCGCCGTCGCGAATGATCGCCTGCGCCAGTTCGAGCGCAACGCCGGTGAGCGCGTCGCGCAGCGCAGCGTAACCGGGTGCTGCGGCATCGGCGAACTCTACACCCGACTGGCCGGTAGCGATCACGATGAAGGAATCGTTGGTCGAGGTGTCGCCATCGACGGTGATGCAGTTGAACGACTCGTCGGCGGCTTCGCGCACCAGTTGCCGCAGCAGCGG
>JAIFKU010000050.1 GCA_020049495.1 Accumulibacter sp. | reverse complement strand
CCCACAACCCCGCCAAAAACAAAACCTTTTTTGATAAATAATTCAACTTCAAAAACGATCGCTCAGACTCATACTTGGATTGGAATGTACTTGCGAGCCTGTTGTCAAAAAACCTGTTACGTCTTCAAAACGTAAGGCGTCGGGTCGGCAAGACCAGCGGCAGAAAATCCCTCGCGGCGCAGCCGGCAGGAGTCGCAGACCCCGCAGGCAAGGCCCTGGTCATTGGCCTGATAGCAGGACACGGTCAGGCCGTAATCCACGCCGAGTGCGATTCCGCGGCTGATGATTTGCGCTTTCGTGAGGTCGATCAGCGGCGCATGAATAGTCAGCTTGCCGCCTTCCACTCCGGCCTTGGTCGCCAGCCTGGCCATGCTTTCGAAAGCAGCGATGTATTCCGGACGGCAATCCGGATAGCCTGAGTAATCGACGGCATTGACACCGACGAAGATGTCGTGGCTGCCCAGAACCTCGGCCCACGCCAGGGCCAACGAAAGCATGATGGTGTTGCGTGCCGGCACGTAGGTGACCGGAATACCCGACTGGACACCGTCAATCGGTACGGCGATGGCGCCATCGGTCAGGGCGGAGCCGCCGAATGCTCCGAGATCCAGACGTAGAATGCGATGTTCGTCGGCTGCGAGAGTCTTTGCCACGCGTGCGGCGGCATCGAGTTCAATGCGGTGGCGCTGGCCATAGTCAAGGGAAAGGCAATGGCAGGCAAAGCCGGCATCACGAGCGATGGCCAGCACTGTTGCCGAATCGAGACCACCGGAAAGCAGTACCACAGCGCGTGGCGGGTTGCGGGAAGATTGCGTGCTCATGGGTTTGATTCCGTCATTTGTGACTAGCCGTCATGTTGAAGCAAGAGTATTGATACAGCGCATTTTCACTGCCCTCACCGCGCTGCCGCGCACCCTCTCCCGCAGGAGAGGGTCAGGGTGAAGCCGTTGTTCAGGTTTCATTTACCCTGTTACCCTGTTATTTACGTTGACTACCTACCAAAGATCAGCCGCCATTTTACCGGTATTGGACAATGAATCGGCCGCTTCGTAGGCTACAATCCCGATCTGAGTAGTCTGCTTTCCTTTCCCGGAGAAGATGATGCGCCATACGAAATACCTGAGCCTCCTTGCTGCCCTGCTCGTGCTGGGGACCTCCATTCATGCCGCCGAGGCCGCCAGAACTTCGGTGAAGGTCGGCTTTCTGTCCACACTCTCCGGCCCCGGCGCCGGTCTGGGCGTCGATATCCGCGACGGTTTCAACCTGGCGATCAAGCACCTGAATGGCAAGCTGGGCGGCTTGACTGCAGAGGTGCTCATCGTCGACGACCAGCAGAAACCTGAGGTCGCGCAGCAGGCGACCGAGAAGTTCCTGAAGAAAGACAAGGTCGACTTCATGACCGGCATCGTCTTCTCCAACCTCATGCTGGCGGTCGGGCCGGCGGTTTTCGACAACAAGACCTTTTACATCTCGGCCAACGCCGGCCCCTCGCAGTACGCTGGAGAACAATGCAATCCCTTCTTCTTCAACGTGGCCTGGCAGAACGACAACCTGCACGAAGCCGTCGGCAAATATGTTCAGGGCAAGGGCTTCAAGAACGTGGTGCTGGTCGCTCCCAACTATCCCGGCGGCAAGGATGCGATGGTCGGCTTCAAGCGCTTTTACAAGGGCAAGGTCGGCGAGGAAATCTATACCAAACTGGGGCAACTTGATTATGCGGCCGAACTGGCGCAGATCCGCTCGCTGAAACCGGATGCCGTGTTCTTCTTCCTGCCCGGCGGCATGGGGATCAACTTCGTCAAGCAGTTTGTCGCTGCCGGCCTGTCGGCGGATTCGCAACTCTTCGCGCCCGGCTTTTCGGCCGATGAGGACGTGATCAAGGCGGTGGGGGCGCCGATGCTCGGCATGTTCAATTCCTCACACTGGGCGCACGACATGGAGAATGCCGAGAACAAGCGCTTCGTCGCCGATTTCCAGAAAGAGTACGGACGCCTGCCTTCGCTCTACGCTTCGCAGGGCTATGACGCCGCGCTGATGATGGACGCCGGGGTGCGTGACGTGAAGGGCAAGCTCGACGACAAGGAGGCTTTGAGAAAGGCGCTTGAGGCCAAACACTTCAAGTCGGTGCGGGGTGAATTCAAGTTCAACACCAACCACTACCCGGTGCAGAATTACTATCTGCGCGTGATCGGCAAGGACGCGCAGGGCCGGATCACCAACAAGACGATGGGCACTATCTTTACCAATCATGCCGATGCCTATGTCGCGCAGTGCAAGATGAAGTGACCTTGAAACTCTTTCAACGACGTTGAAGGCGGTTTCGTTCCAGCTCAAATGACCCAACTCATCCTCGAACAGGCCCTCAACGGTCTGCAATTCGGTCTCATGCTGTTCCTGCTGGCGGCCGGGCTGACGCTGGTGTTCGGCATCATGGACATGATCAATCTCGCCCACGGTTCGCTGTACATGGTCGGTGCCTATCTGGCAGCGGCGGCGACGCAAGCCAGCGGGTCGTTCATCATTGGCATCGGTGCTGCGATGCTGGGCACGGCCCTTCTCGGCGTGCTGATCGAAGTGACGCTGCTGCGCCGGCTTTATGCGCGCAACCATCTGGCGCAGGTGCTCGCTACCTTTGCCCTGATCCTGATCGCCAATGAGAGCGTGCGCATGATCTGGGGCGCGCAGCCGGTTTTGCTCAATACGCCGGATGAACTCTCCGGGCCGGTCAGCCTAGTCGGTTTCTTCTACCCGGCTTACCGTCTGCTGATCATCGGCGTGGGCGCACTGGTCGCTGCTCTGCTCTACGTGCTGGTAGCGCGTACGCGGGTCGGCATGTGGGTGCGTGCCGGAGCCTCGAATCGTGAAATGACCGAGGCGCTGGGCGTCAATGTGCGCCTGCTGTTCACCGCCGTTCTGGCTTTCGGCGCGGCACTCTGTGCGCTCGCCGGCGCCCTGCTTGGCCCGCTGCTGGCGGTGCAGGTCGGCATGGGCGAAAGCATCCTGATCCTGGCGTTCGTGGTGATCGTCATCGGCGGCATCGGATCGATCCGCGGGGCGCTGGTGGGCAGCCTGCTGGTGGGTCTGGTCGATACGCTGGGGCGTGCCGCCCTGCCGTCGTTGCTGCGTACTTTCCTATCGTCCGAGACGGCATCCAGCCTCGGCCCGGCGCTCGCCTCAATCCTTATCTACGTGCTGATGGTCGCCGTCCTTTTCTGGCGTCCTGAAGGACTGTTCCCGGCACGGAGCTGATCATGGCCCTCTACAGATCGTCTCCCGGACGCCGGATTGCTGCAGGAGTCGTGCTGGTGTTGCTGGTCCTTCTGCCCTGGCTGCTGGAGATACTTGATCAGAGTTTCTACGTGAGCTTTGCCAGCCGCGTGCTGATCTTCGCGCTGGCGGCAACCACTCTCAATCTGGTGATCGGCTTCGGCGGCATGGTTTCTTTCGGACATGCCGCCTTCTTCGGCGTTGGGGCATACTGCGTGGCCATTCTCGCCGACAGTGGTGTGCTTTCGGCGGCACTGGCCTGGCCGCTGGCGGCCGGTGTAGCCGCCCTGCTGGCACTGCTGGTCGGAGCGATCAGCCTGCGCACGCGCGGCGTCTATTTCATCATGATCACGCTGGCCTTCGCCCAGATGGTCTTTTATCTGGTGCTCTCGCTGAAATCGTGGGGCGGTGATGACGGACTTTCGCTACTGCATCGATCAACTTTCGGCAGCCTCGACCTGAAGGACGACAGCACCTTCTATTTTGTCGTGCTGGCGCTGCTGACCCTGGTGCTGGCGGCACTCGACCGGCTCGCACACTCCCGTTTCGGGCGAGTCATCCAGAGCATCCGCGAGAATGAAACGCGGATGGAGGCACTCGGCTACCCGGTGTTTACCTACAAGCTGGTCTGCTTCGTCATCGGTGGCGGACTGGCCGGACTGGCCGGCGCCTTGCTGGTTAACCAGAGCGGGCTGGCCAGCCCCAGTCTGTTGCACTGGATGCAATCCGGCACACTGATGGTGATGATCGTGATCGGCGGCGTCGGCAGCGTCTTTGGTGGCGTTGTTGGCGCCGTGCTGCTCCTGCTCTGCGAAGAATTTTTTGTCGGGATTTCGCCGCATTGGCAGATTGGTCTTGGTCTGGTGCTTCTGGCCGTGGTCCTCCGGGCGCCACTGGGGATTGCCGGCCTCTTTGGCTGGGGGCGCAACCGTGAGTGATCAGCGGGCGACCCTGCTCGATGTGCACGAGGTGAGCAAACACTTCGGCGGTATCTACGCGCTCAATGCGGCGTCACTCAAGGTCGAGGCCGGAGAAGTGCATGCGCTGATCGGGCCCAATGGCGCCGGCAAGACGACGCTGATTCATGTCTTGTCCGGGGCCATGCCGGCGGATGCCGGGCGGGTTCTCTTTGCCGGGCAGGATCTGGTGAGGCGGCCGATGCACGAGCGCGT
This sequence comes from Accumulibacter sp., assembly GCA_020049495.1. GTDB lineage: Bacteria > Pseudomonadota > Gammaproteobacteria > Burkholderiales > Rhodocyclaceae > Propionivibrio. The sequence continues at coordinate 22,563 of JAIFKU010000050.1, read as the reverse complement.
TGCGCTTGGACTGGCGCGCTCGTATCAGATTACCAACATCTTCCCCCGCCTGACGGTGCTGGACAACGTGACAATAGCGGTCCAGGCCCGGGTACGCGACTGGGGGTCAAGTTTCAGCTTCTGGAAACCCTTCTCGCTGGATTCGGCGATTGTCGCCGAAGCGCACGATTTGCTGGCGCAGGTTTCGCTCGCCGGGCTGGCCGGGCGGCGGGCGCTGCAGCTTTCGCACGGCGAGCAGCGCTGCCTGGAGGTAGCGCTGGTGCTGGCCACGAAACCGAAGCTTCTGCTGCTCGACGAACCGATGGCCGGCATGGGCCCGGATGAATCGGCGCGCATGGTCGGGTTGATCGAGCATCTGGCGCGGCGCGTCACGGTGCTGCTCGTCGAACATGACATGGATGCGGTGTTTCGTCTGGCCGACCGCATTTCGGTTCTGGTCGGCGGGCGTATCATCGCCAGCGGCGACCCCGAAGCCATCCGTGCCGATGCCGACGTGCGGCGTGCTTATCTTGGCGATGAAGGATGAGCGCCTTTCCCCCGTCCCCTTCCCCGAGGAAAGGGGTGATCACGGTTCAGCCGCGAGTGCGGCTTCCGGGTTCTGCATTTTCGCCTCCTTGGGGCGGCCCGGCGGAGGCGGCATGAGTTCCTTTCTGGAAATTGAAGCGCTCGAAACAGCCTATGGCATGAGTCAGGTGTTGTTCGGCGTCAGCTTTTCCATCGCCGAAGGCGAAGTGGCCACCCTGCTTGGACGCAACGGCATGGGCAAAACGACCACGGTGCGCTCGATCTGCGGGCTGGAAAAGCCGAAAGCAGGCGTCATCCGGTTTCGCGGGGAGCGTATCGACGGGTTATCGGCCGACCGCATTGGTCGTGCCGGAATCGCACTGGTGCCCGAGGGCCGGCAGATATTCCCCAACCTCACGGTGCGCGAAAATCTGGTGGCTTTCGCGGCCAACCGCCATGGCACGGCGGTGCCGTGGACGCTGAAGCGGGTCTATGCCTTCTTCCCGCGCCTGGCTGAGCGAGCCGGCAATCTGGGCGGCCGCCTGTCGGGCGGCGAGCAGCAGATGCTGGCCATCGGCCGGGCGCTGATGACCAATCCCAGACTGCTGATCCTTGATGAAGCGACCGAGGGACTAGCGCCCCTCGTGCGCGAGGAAATCTGGCGTTGCCTCGACACCCTGCGCGGCAGCGGGCAAACCATTCTGGTGATCGACAAGTATGTCGAACGCCTGATCGCACTGGCTGACCGGCATACGATTCTTGAACGCGGCCAGGTGGTGTGGCAGGGGACTTCGGTCGAACTCGATGCCGATCACGGCATCTGGCATCGTTACCTCGGGGTCTGAACTATTCCGCGACCAGCGCCGAGAGTTCCCGTTCGAGCAGATCAGCACTGCCGAGGTTGAGTTCGACCAGTCGGCGCAGATGCGTTACGCTGTCGAGATCAATGGCCTGGCAGAGTATGCCGGCGTAGCGGCCTTCGACGTGCGCGATGCGCGTCTCCATCGAAATCTGGTCATTGAATTCTCCGAGACGGACGTGCAGCGTGCACAGGGCACCCTCCTCGATCCGGGCATCGGCCGGGAGGCGAATCAAGGCTCCCTTGAGCGAGAGATCGATGGCCACGGCGTCAAGACTGTAATCCGTGAAAACCAATCGTGCGGGGGCGTGGAAAGCGATGCGGGAGTACTGACGACGTTCATCGGCCATGATCGGTTCCTCAAAACACTACTTGCCCCGCATATTACCCCAAAGCTGCTTGTGTAGCTGTAGCTGAAAGCGAACTTGCAGCCGGTCGGCCAGTATCCATTCCGCCAGAGTTCGCGCTTCGAGTGCGCCCTGAACCGGAGAGAAGAGCAGCGGGCAGAGCGTATCGAGTCGGCGCCCGATGACCGTGTCGCGCGCCCATTCGTAGTCGGCCCTGTCCTTGAGTACGAACTTCAGCTCGTCACGCGGCGTCAGCAGTTCAAGATTCTGCCAGCGGTTTTTGCTGAACTCGCCAGAACCCGGCGCCTTGAGATCGACAATCCGGGAGACGCGCGAATCGACCTCGGAAATATCGAGCGCGCCCGAGGTTTCGAGCGCAACCTCGTAACCGGCGGCGCACAGCGCGCTGAGTAGTTGCAGGCAATTTTTCTGGGCCAGCGGCTCGCCGCCGGTGACGCAGACCTGGCGTATGCCGTATTGGCCGACTGCTTCGAGAATCCGGGGCAGGCTCATGCGCTGGCCACCGGAAAAAGCGTGTTCGGTATCGCACCAGATACAGCGCAACGGACAGCCGGTCAACCGGACAAAGACCGTTGGTAGACCGGCGCGCGAGGCTTCGCCCTGCAGGGAATAGAAAATCTCGCTGATTTTCAGCGACGGCGGTCGGCTCAGGCCCGTCACCCGGCTACTTCTTCAGACGTTGTTTCGCCGTAGCCGCTGCCGGACTCTCTGGGTACTTGATCAGCACCGTTTCCAGCGTGGCCTTGGCCCCTTTGGGATCACTCAGCTCCTGCTGGCAGGTGGCAATGCTGATCATCGAATCCGGCGCTTTGGCATGCTGCGGCCACTGGCTGATGACCACCCGGTGCGTCTCGATCGCCTTCTTGCAATCACGCAGGGCGTAATGTGCATTGCCGAGCCAGTATTGCGCATTGGGAGCCAGAGAACTGTCCGGGTAGGTTTTGACAAAGGAGTCAAAAGCCGCCGCCGCTTCCTTGATCCGGTTGGACTTGAAATGGTTGAGCGCCGTTTCATAGTCGCGCGACTCGGCAACGGGGTCGATAGCGGGCTTCTTGGCCGGTTCGGCTACAGGCTTTGCCTCGTCCGCCTGTTTGGCTTCGACTTCCGGGACAGGCTTCGTTTCCTGCTTGCGCAGGCGTCCATCGAGATCAATATAGAAATCCTGCTGCCGCTTCTTGGTCGATTCAAGCTCGTAGTTCAGCGTTTCAAGCTGCCCGCGCAGCTTGGCGTTCTCTTCGCGCAGGGCCTGAATCTGGTTGACCAGCTCGAATTGTGCCTTGGACAGGGTGTCGACACGCTCGTTGGTCTGGATCGACAGATCCTTGATCTGTCGCCGCGCCTCGTCGTCGTCGAACACGCCCGCCCGCGCCTGCGGCGCACCGAAGGCGGCGAGCAGCAAGGCGAGGGTAAGCAGACTCGAAGCAGAACGCAAGCGTCCCCCTGGCATGCCCGACATGTTCAGAACTCGCCGTTGTAGAGCATGTCACCGCGCCGGTTCTCGGCCCAGGCCGCCTCATTCTGGCCTTCGTTCTTCGGCTTTTCTTCGCCAAGGCTGACCGACTCGACCTGCTCTTCGCGCGCACCGAGCAGGTTCAGCATTTTCTTGATGGCATCGGCACGCTTCTGGCCGAGGGCCAGGTTGTACTCGCGGCTGCCACGGTCATCGGTATTGCCCTGGATCAGCATCTTGAACTGGCGGTTATTAGCCAGAAACTTGGCATGCGCCGTGACCAGATCCTTGTATTCCGGCTTCACGTCATATTTGTCGTAATCGAAATAGATGCTGCGCTTGGACAGGATATTCTTCGGATCGGTCAGCTCGGGCGGCAATTTGCGGCTATCGATACCTCCGGCAGTGACCGTGGCCACGCTGCTGCTGGCGCCGCCGCCACGCGTTTCTACCGGAGCGCCGCCTTGCTCGGGGCCATCGGGCGTCGAGCTGCAAGCGGCAAGCAGAAGTGCGAAAAGGGCGGGGATGATGAGTCGTTTCATGGTATTTCTCCTGCGTCAGAATTCAGAATGGTCAGATTATTTGGTGAATGGGCCCCACGCCGGTTCGCGAACATCGCCGGCTGAGATGGAAAGACGTTGCTTGATGCGCCCGTCGGTCGAGACGGCGGACAGTACCCCGCGCCCGCCGATCTCGGTGGCAATCAGGATCATGCGGCCGTTGGGCGCAAAGGTCGGTGATTCATCCTTGTTCGAGTCGGTCAGAATTTGTACCTGCTTGCTGTCAAGGTCCATGACGGCCAGCCGGAAGCCGCTTTCGCGCCGGCTGATGAAAGCCATCGACTTGCCGTCCGGCGAAATACGCGGCGAAACGTTGTAGCTGCCCTCGAAGCTAACGCGCTGGGCATCACCGCCGTTGACGCCACTGCGGTAAATTTGCGGACTGCCGCCACGATCGGACGTAAAATAAATCGACTGGCCGTCCGGCGAGAAGAAGGGTTCGGTATTGATGCCATTGGCCGTGGTCAGGCGCTGTACGCCGGAGCCGTCGGCATTGACCATGAAGATTTGCGAACCGCCTTCCTTGGACAACACGACGGCCAGCCGGCGGCCATCGGGTGACCACGCCGGCGCCGAATTCGAACCCTTGAAATTGGCGACCACGATACGCTGACCGCTGGCCAGCGAATGCACGTAGATTACCGGCTTCTTGTTCTCGAACGAGACATAGGCCAGACGACCGCCGTCGGGCGACCATACCGGCGAAATGATCGGCTCCTTCGACTTCAGCGCGGCCTGCGCGTTTTGCCCGTCGGCGTCGGCGATGTGCAGTTCGTAACGGTTCGTCCCGTTCTTCACCACATAGGCAATGCGCGTCGAGAAAATGCCGGGTTCGCCGATCAGTTTTTCATAAATCGCGTCGGCAATACGGTGGCCGGCGGCGCGCAGCATCGGCGTCGAGGTGACGAAAGCGGCGCCGCCAAGGACGGTTTGCTTGTTGATGTCGTAGAGCCGGAAACGCGCTTCCTGCCGGCCGTCACCGCTGGCACTGATGCTGCCGGCCGTCAGGGCGTCGGCACCCCGGTTTTTCCAGTCGCCGTAGGCCGGGCTGGACGTCTCGGTCAACGCCGAGCTGCCGGTATCGATAAGCCTGAACAGGCCGCTACGTTCAAGATCGCCGCGCACAACGGAAGTCAGTGCACGCGAAATGCCCGGTTCACCGCCAAAGTCGGCAACGGCCAGCGGAATGCGGTTGGCACCGGCACCGCTGAACTCGATGGTCAGTTCGGCACGGACCGGTGTCTGCAGCAGCACCAAGGCACTGCAAGCGATCAGGCTCAGACCGCGCAGTTTGAGCAAGCGTCGAAGCATGGGGCACAGGCTTTCGCTAAATAATCGAGGATTATATCCTCTTGGCACGCGAAGCGATTGTAACGAAACGTAATTCCGGAGAATCAGTGCGTTATTCACTCGTCAAGCGGCCTGTATTTCAGCTCAAGATCCCGCTGAAACAGTTCTGGCTGGTCGGGTTTGGGCAGAGGAGAAGATTTCAGGATGGCGCGCTCAATCGCGTCATCGAGCGATTTGTTGCCGCTGGTCTTGCGCAATTTGATGTTAAGCACTTCACCGGAGGGGAGTTGGGTGACTTCGAATACAGCTTCCGGATTCCCCCGAATTGCGGCGGGTAGTACAATGTTGCCGCGAATCTTGCCGCTAATCTTCGAAATATAGCCAGCCAATCCCCTGTTGCGAGCGGCAGTGGCCTGTTCCGCTTTGAGTTGCGCGAGCTGATTCGCCTCGGCTTCAGCCCGAGCACGTTGATCCTGCACCGCCTTCTGCTGATCGAGCTGCTTTTGCTCGCTTTCGAGCTGCTTTTTAAAGTCGGGCACTTCGCGCTTGGGTTCCGGTTTCTTCGGCTCTTCTTTCTTCGGCTCCGGCTTTTTGGGATCTTCCTTCTTCGGTTTCTTGTCGTCCTTGATGGCGATGTCCGGCTTGACCGGCGGCGGTTCGACCTTGGGTACGGGCTTGAGTTCGGGTTTCACTTCAGGCTTCGGCGGTTCGGGAAGCGGTTCGGGTTTGCTGATCGGTGCGGGTGCCAGCGCGGCGCGCCAGACTTCCACTTCGATTGACGACGGAGCCTGGCTCTTCCACTGCACGCCGATGAACAGCGCAGCGATGAGCAGCAGATGGACCAGGGCCGAAAGAATCAGCGCCGTGGTGTTCGACTGTTCGGTCTGCGGCAGTGGCGAGGCGTAATCCACAGGTTCGGCTTCCGGCTGCACGGGCTACTTGCCGGTGGGCTGGACGAGCAAGCCGATGCGCTTGATCTGCTGGCGCTGCAGTTCGTCCATGACACCGAGCACCGCCTCATATTTGACATTCCTGTCGCCGACGATGAGTACAGGCTGTTCCGGGTTCCTGCGCTGGGCATCGAGAATGGCTTGCGACAGTTCGTTGCGGCTCAGGTTGCGTTCCGATTTGCCCGGTGCGGTCAGCGACAGGGTCTGATCGGCACGGATGTTGACCTGCAGGGCTTCGGCCGGTACCTGCGAAGCCTTGCCGACTGAAGGCACGTCAATGCTGGCGGTGGTCATCATCGGTGCGGTGACCATGAAGATGACCAGCAGCACCAGCATGACATCGATATAGGGAACGACGTTGATTTCGTTTTTCAGGCGACGTTGACGCATGATGCCTCCTTGTTACCGCATCTGACGTTGCAGAATGTTGGAGAACTCTTCCATGAAGGATTCGAAGCGCGTCGACAGGCGGTCGATTTCATGCGCAAAACGGTTGTAGGCGACCACCGCCGGTATTGCTGCAAAGAGGCCGATGGCGGTTGCGACAAGCGCCTCGGCGATACCCGGGGCCACGGCGGAAAGCGTGGCCTGCCCGACATTGGAGAGGCCGCGGAAGGAATGCATGATGCCCCATACCGTGCCAAACAGGCCGACATAGGGGCTGACCGAACCGACCGAGGCGAGGAAGGCGAGGTGTGCGTCGATGCTGTCGACCTCACGCTGGTAGGTGGCGCGCATGGCGCGGCGCGAACCGTCAATGACGTCCTTCGCATCGAGATTCTTCTGGCTGCGCAGCTTGGTGAATTCGCGGAAGCCGGACTCGAAGATGCGCTCCATGCTGCCCGCGCGGTGCCGGTCATTGACCGCGCTCTGATACAAACTGTTGAGGTCGCCGCCACTCCAGAAATCGCGCTCGAACTGCTCGGTTTGCGTGCGCGCCTGCCTGACGGTGAACCACTTGCGGAAAATGTAGTACCACGACATGAAGGAAACGCCGGCCAGCAGCAGCATGACCGCCTGAACGACGGCACTGGCGTTGAGGATGAGGTTGAGAATGGAGAGATCTTGCGAGACGTTCATTGGAGAGATTCCAGTTTGGTGCGCAATAGTAGGGGAATTGAAGCGATCTTCATCAGAGCGGCGTTGACACAAACGATCTGGATCCTGCCACTGACTAGTTCATCCCAGCCGCCGTCGACGACAGGATTGGCTCGCCGGATGTGCTGGCGAAAGAAAATCTGGGATTTGGTGATTTTTTCGACTTCCAGGCTGACCGAGAGCATTTCGTCGAGCCGCGCCGGCTTCAGATACTCCAGACTGACGCTGCGCACGACAAAGGCAATGCCCGGATCACGCAGCAGATCGGCCTGGTCGTGGCCGATCTCGCGCAGCCATTCGGTACGGCAACGCTCGAGAAACTTCAGATAATTGGCGTAATAGACGACCCCACCGGCGTCGGTGTCTTCGAAATAAATGCGCACGGAAATGGTGAATGCGTTTGGTTTTTGTTCGTGCTTCATGGGTGAATTCTAATCGGACAAAACAATATCGAGTGTAAGGGTTTGTGACGAGCCAACAACATTCACTGCGTTCGCCAGAGTTCGTTCTGTCCATTGGCGGCAGGGTTTTCAAGACCGAGGTGACGGTACACCGCCGCCGTGGCCACCCGTCCACGTGGTGTGCGTTGCAGGAAACCCTGCTGGATGAGGTAGGGTTCAAGCACGTCTTCAATGGTGTCGCGCGCTTCACCGATGGCCGCAGCCAGGTTGTCAACGCCGACCGGCCCACCGCCAAACTTGTCGATGACGGCGGAGAGCAGCTTGCGATCCATGATGTCGAGACCGCCGTGGTCAACATCGAGCATGATCAGCGCCAGATCAGCCACGTCCTGCGTGATATGTCCGGCGGCCCTGACCTCGGCGAAATCGCGCACGCGGCGCAGCAGACGGTTGGCGATGCGTGGCGTGCCGCGCGAGCGCCTGGCGATTTCCAGCGCACCCCCGGGTTCGGCCGGCACCTTGAGCAACTGCGCCGAGCGCGTGACGATGTGCGTCAGTTCTTCCGGCGTGTAGAACTCGAGCCGGGCGACGATGCCGAAACGGTCGCGCAGCGGATTGGTCAGCATACCGGCGCGGGTCGTGGCGCCGACCAGTGTGAACGGCGGCAGATCGAGCTTGACCGAACGTGCGGCCGGGCCTTCGCCGATCATGATGTCGATCTGGAAGTCTTCCAGTGCCGGGTAGAGAATTTCCTCGACGACCGGACTCAGCCGGTGAATCTCGTCGATGAACAGCACGTCGTGCGGTTCGAGATTAGTCAGGATGGCCGCCAGGTCGCCGGCGCGTTCAAGCACCGGGCCCGAGGTTGAGCGCAGGTTGACACCCATCTCGGCGGCGATGATGTGCGCCAGCGTCGTTTTGCCCAGCCCCGGCGGGCCGAACAGCAGCACGTGGTCGAGCGTGTCCTGGCGCCGCCTGGCGGCTTCGATGAAGATCGACAGTTGTTCGCGAATCTTGACCTGGCCGACATATTCAGCCAGCCGCTTGGGGCGCAGGGCGCGTTCAATCGCTTCTTCCTGCGTCGATTTCGACTCTGCGGAAATCAGGCGGTCGACCACCGTTTCATTGAAACCTTCGCCGAAATCATCGCCAAGTTTGTCTGTTTCGATCATGGCTAGATGGATGGGCCGTCGTAATCGGAATGATCCAGCCATTCGCGAATCAGCACCTGGCCAAGGGCCAGCAGTGTCGGCCCGAGAAAGAGGCCGATGAAACCGAAGACCAGCACGCCGCCGAAAACGCCGACGACGATCAGCAGCAGCGGCAGGCTCGAGGTACGCGAAATCAGCACCGGCTTGACGAAATTATCGACGCTGCTGATGCCGAACATGCCCCACAGAATCATGAATATGGCCCAGCCGGTCTGCCCGCCTTCGTAAAGCCAGACGGCGGCACCGACCCAGATCAGCGTGGCCCCGATCACCGGCACCATCGAGAAGAAGAAGGTGGCAAAGGTGAGGATGACGATCCCCGGAACGCCGGCGATGATGAAGCCGAGCATGGCCACCAGCGACTGCGCAGCGGCGGTGCCGACGATGCCGACCATGACGCCAGTAACGGTGCCATTGGCCAGTTTGAACATGCGTTCTCCGAGATTGCCGGCCAGTTTGCGGCTGGCGTTACGCAGGGCATCGGTGTAAGTCTCGGCATCGCGGAAGATGAAAAACGCGAAAAAGATGACCATCAGCAGTTGCACCAACCCCTGGCCAAAGAGCGATACGGTGGCCAGTGCGAGCTTGCGTGTCGGGGCGATGAACTGGCGCAGCAATTCGTTCATTTCTTCGCGGCTGGCGATCAGCTTGTGCCAGTAGTCGCCGATGTAAGAGCCGACGAGCGGCAGGTCGGATACCCAGTCAGGAACACCGCTCGGCAATCCGCTTTCGAGCAGTGGCCTGACGTAGGCAATGGCCATTTCAACGCCGTCAGCCAGCGAACCGGAAAGTAGGGCCAGGGGAAGCAGGAGCAACAGCACCATGATCAGACACATCAGAGCCGCGGTCAGGCTGCTACGGCCGCCGCAGAGCAGGAGCAGGCGGTTGCGGATCGGCGCGGTCGTCACGCAGAGGACGATGGCCAGCAACAGGGTGCCGATAAAGGGCGTCAGAACGGCAATGCAGCCGATCAGCAGCAACGCAACGATGGCGATCTGGATGATCTGCTTCTGGGTTGAGTATGAACTTTGCATCACACTTTCGAGAGTAGTTTAAGTGCCTGACGGATGCCATCCGAGGTGGAAGCCCCGGCGGGTAACAGCTTCATTACTGCCGACGCTTCACGATCATTGTAACCCAGCGCCAGCAGCGCATTGAGGATGTCATGCTGGCTGTCTTCCAGAGCAAAGGCGGTCGCCGGTACGGATTCGGCGAGCTTGCCCTTAAGTTCAAGCAGCAGGCGTTCGCCGGTTTTCCTGCCGATGCCCGGCACCTTGATCAGCCGCCCGATTTCCTGGCGGGCGATAGCCTGCGCCAGATCGCTGACGGACAGCCCGGAGAGCACGGCCAGCGCCATGCGCGCGCCGATTCCGGAAATCTTGATCAACTGACGAAAGGCAAAGCGCTCGGACTGGCTGGCGAAGCCGTAAAGGAAGTGACCATCCTCACGCACCACAAAATGCGTGAGCAGCGTCACTTTCTCGCCGGTTGCCGGCAGGTTGTAGAAGGTGCTCATCGGTACATCGACTTCGTAGCCGATACCATGCACGTCGAGGACGACCTGCGGCGGGTTCTTTTCCAGTAGTATTCCGGTAAGGCGACCGATCATGGTTTCTCCTAAAAATCAGACTCTTTCAAGGCAGAGTACCCTCTGCGTTGAAAGAGGTATTCTTTGCGACTCAAACCAGCCTCCCATTACGTACCCGCATGCCCTTCGTCGCCAGTGCGCCCATTCCCTGCCCGCCGTGCGCATGGGCAATGGCGCAGGCCAGTGCGTCGGCGGCGTCAGGGCTGGGGTCGCCGGGCAACGAGAGCAGGCGACGCACCATGTGCTGGACCTGTATCTTGTCGGCGTGGCCGTTGCCAACCACCGCCTGCTTGACCTGCAAAGCCGTATATTCGGCGACCTCAAGCCCGCCAGCCACCAGTGCCGTGATCGCCGCGCCCCGTGCCTGGCCGAGCAGCAGCGTCGATTGCGGGTTGACGTTCACGAAGACAATTTCGACGACGGCCTGATCGGGCCGGTACTGCGCAATCAGTTCACACAGACCGGCATGAATCGTCCCCAGTCGCACGGGCAGCGAGGCCTTGGCAGCGGTCTTGATGCAGCCGCTGGCGACGTAGGCAAGTTTGTTGCCGGACTTTTCGATAACGCCGAAACCGGTGATGCGCAAGCCCGGATCAATGCCCAGGATACGGATCGGGCTGTTCTGCGCCGGGCTCAATCGGCTTGCCCCCGGAAAAGATCTGGCGTAACAAGGGTGTGTCGTAGCGGCATGGCATGCGTTTCATGGAAGTGCCTGCAGTATACCGCCCGCGGCAAAATGGCGTGGTGTTCAATCGCGTTCAGTTACACCTTGCCAGCGCAAGCATTCAGCGCTTTTCCGTTTCATCCCGACGATGCCCCTGTTTTTCGCTCGCTGCCGGCTGCGGATGTCCCTCCTGGCGTTGCGCCTTTACCTCGGCGCGCGGTTCGGGCGGACGGCTGAGCTCGCGTGCCGCTTCACGCCGGGTTTCGTGCATCGCCGGTGCCGGTGTATCGACGCGTGTTTCGATACGTGCCGGGGGCGCTTGCCGAATTGGTTGCGGGGTCGGTTCGACACGTACTTCGCGCGGCAGCGGACGTTCCTGGACGCGGATTTCAACCGGTTCGGATCGGGCTTGCGTTACAGGTCGCACGACTTCCGGCGTTACCCGTTCAACTCGCTGGCTGCTGATGACAGGAGTCTGAGTCACCGGAACCGGTGTTGGTTGAATGATATTGCGGCCTGCTGTTACGGGCGGCGAGGTGACAGCTGGTGCTTGCGGCTCGCGTTCCCGGCGCGGGAATGCCTGCTCCGGGCGTTCCTGCCGGTTCCGCGGCTCGGTCTGTGGATTTGTCGGGGGCACGGCACGCGGCTCGGCTCGGTCCTGAGGAGATTGCCGCACGCTTTCAGGCACTGCCCTTTCGTTGCGCGGAATGGTGACAACAGGGGCTTGCGCTGCCGCCGGGGAGACCGGTGAGGTAGTCACGCGATGTTCAGGGATGGCTGGTGTGCTCATGGCCGGCGCGTGTGCTTCGCGCTGCCGGCGAATATCAGCCTGGCTGGAACGCTCCGGTCGTTGCTCTGGTCGCTGCTCCGGCCGTGCGCGCAGTTCAGGCGCTGCCGAGGCTTGCGGGACCGTCACCGGAGCTGTCGCCTGCAGGGGCTGTTCACGCAGGCTGCGAAAATCCCTGGCCGAAAGTGCTGCAGGTGCAACCGAACGGCGCTGTGTAACGACGCTGGTTGGCACAACCGTCACCGCCTGTGGCAGTTCGCGGTGGGCGTAACGCGTTTCCCGAACCACCGCCTGCGGATTATTGACGATAGTCGTGACGTTGGTGATGTGGGTAACGTGCGAGACGTTGACCTGGCGTACATAGTTCGCGCTGCTGCGATAGGCCGGCACATAGACCTCGCGCGGAGCGAGCGGGAACCAGCCTACCGCGGGAGCGGTGCCGAAGGACAGCGACAGGCCGATGCCGGGGGCTCCGATCCAGGCCACCATGGCCGGCGCGTAAACCGGTCGTGCAATGCGCGTACCCGGAACCCAGCCCCACCTGCCGTGATGGTGCACCCAACGGCCGTAATGGAAGGGCGCAAAGCCCCACGGCTCATTGCCGACCCAGGTCCAGCCCCAGGGCGCGACCCAGGCCCAGTGGCCGCTGCGATAGGGCGCCCAGTCGTCGGTCAGCGCACGCGGGTACCAGATGGCCCCGTATTCGGCGTTTTCCGACCAGTTGCCGTAGGCGTCAAGATCGGCGGCGCCGGTCATTTCGGGAGAAACGTAGCGGGAGTAGGTGTTCGCCGCCGGACGCTGGTCACGCGCCGCGCTCCAGCGGGTGAAATCGTCGTTGGGAGCCGGCAACAGACGGTGACGGGTCTGTCCGATGGCCTGCCCGTCCTGCCAGAACTGGGCATTTTGCCCGGGTCCGATATCGAGTGCGCTGTCACTGGCTGCAAAGTGCAGGCTGCCGTAGTAGGCTGTGCCGGTGGTGCTGCTGGCGTCGGTGTCAAAGCGGTAGATGCCGGTGTTGCGCGCGTTGAACCGACCGTTACGCGTTTCCAGGACGAAATCGTTGACGGCTTCAGGCGATGACAGCTTGACGATGGCCCGGCCATTTTCGAGATAGAGGCGAACCTGTTCATCGTCAATTCGCTCGAATTCAAGCCGGCTACCCGAATCGAGGCGGACAGTCATCGACCCGATCTGGATCTCGGTGCGCGAACCGGGCTCGGTCGTCAGTATGTCGCCGCTGGTCAGTGGCTGGTTGAGCGGAGCACTGAATGTCTCGCCGCTGTTCGGATTGTCCAGATTGACCGTACCGGAGAGCAGGGCGATACGACCGATACGGCCGGGGGGATCGGCCTGTGCGGGTGCCGCGAGAAAGAGCATGCAGGTCAGCAGAACCAGCAAGACAGTCCAGCGGCGAGCGGCTAATAAGGAGGTGTTCATTGGTTTCCATCCGTTTCAGTTCGGCATTCAAAGAGCCTGTAGAACGGATAAACGTACGGGATGGGGATTCGTCTGACCGCGGAAACACTTTGTTGCACAAATGCATCAGGTCTTCGGAAAACAAGGACAACCGAAGAACACCAGACAAAACGGCGCTTGTGCGCCGTTTTTCGATCTTCAGCCTGTTGCCCAATTACTCGTCAAGCACGACACTCGTGTAGACCTCCTGCACGTCGTCGAGGCTTTCGAGGACGTCGATCAGCTTTTGCATGCGCAGCGCATCGTCACCGGTCAGTTCGGTCTCGTTCTCGGCCTTCATCGTGACCTGTCCGAATTCGGCGCTAAAGCCGGCCGCTTCGAGTGCTTCCTTGATCGTCAGGTAGTCGTATGGCGGGGTAATGACTTCGATCGAGCCGTCGTCATTGCTCAGCACGTCGTCGGCGCCGGCTTCGATGGCCGCGTCCATCAGCGCCGCTTCGTCGGTGCCGGGAGCGAACAGCAACTGGCCACAGTGTTTGAACATGAAGGCGACGCAGCCGTCGGTACCCATGTTGCCGCCGTACTTGTTGAAGGCATGGCGAACTTCGGCGACGGTGCGCGTACGGTTGTCCGTCAGGCAATCGACCATGACCGCCGCGCCGCTGATGCCGTAACCCTCGTAGCGGATTTCGATGTAATCGACGCCTTCGAGTTCGCCGGTCCCCTTCTTGATCGCGTTATCGATCTTGTCCTTGGGCATGTTGACGCCCTTGCCCTTGTCAATGGCCAGACGCAGACGCGGATTGAAGCTTGCATCACCGCCGCCCATCTTGGCGGCCACGGTGATTTCCTTGGCGATCTTGGAGAAAGCCGCGCCACGTTTTTCATCCTGGCGACCTTTGCGGTGCTGGATATTGGCCCATTTGGAGTGCCCGGCCATATTGACCTCGTCTCTTTGCAGCATCTGCGCGGCTGTTGTCGGTACACGATCAAGGCCACAAAGCGTGCTGTATTTGTTCGATAATAAGGGTTGATAATTTAGCCCGGCATTCTACCACTTTCCCTGTTCCTCTTTTCGGAGCTATTGATGGCCTCATCGCTTGTTATTGCCAGACACGAACAAACCGAACTTGCCCTGTTGCCGGCGCTGGCCAATCGTCACGGCCTGATCACCGGCGCCACCGGCACCGGCAAGACGATTACCCTGCAAGTGCTCGCCGAGCGCTTTTCCAGTATCGGCGTTCCCGTTTTCATGGCCGATGTCAAAGGTGATCTTTCCGGTCTGGCCGCCTCCGGCATCGACAGCCCCAAGCTCAGACAACGGCTGCAATCCCTTGGCTTCAGCGACTGGCTGCCGGCGAAGTTTCCGGCGGCCTTCTGGGACGTTACCGGCGAGCAGGGACATCCGGTACGGGCGACGATTTCGGACATGGGGCCGGTGCTGCTGGCGCGCCTGCTCAATCTCAACGACACGCAGTCCGGCGTGCTGCAACTGGTGTTCAAGATTGCCGACGACAACGGCCTGCTGCTGCTCGACCTGAAGGATCTGCGCACCATGGTTCAGCACGTTGGCGAGCACGCCAGGGAATTCACCACCGAGTACGGCAATGTTTCGGCCGCTTCCATCGGTGCCATCCAGCGCGGCTTGCTGACGCTCGCCGAGCAGGGTGGCGAGGCTTTTTTCGGCGAGCCGATGCTCAACATCAACGATCTGATGCAGACCGACGGCAGCCAGGGCGGCAAAGGCATCGTCAATATTCTGGCCGCCGACAAGCTGATGGCTTCGCCGCGCCTGTACTCGACCTTCCTGCTCTGGCTGCTCTCGGAACTGTTCGAGCAGTTGCCCGAAGTCGGCGACATGGATAAGCCGAAACTGGTGTTCTTTTTCGACGAGGCGCACCTGCTGTTCAACGAAGCGCCGCCGGCATTGCTGGAGAAAATCGAACAGGTGGTGCGGCTGATCCGATCAAAGGGCGTTGGCGTCTATTTCGTCACGCAGAATCCGCTCGATATTCCCGACAGCGTGCTCGGCCAGCTCGGCAACCGTGTGCAGCACGCGCTGCGCGCCTTCACGCCGCGCGACCAGAAGGCGGTGAAAACGGCGGCCGATACACTGCGTGCCAATCCGGCCTTCGATGCCGTTGCGGCGATTACCGAACTCGGCGTCGGCGAGGCGCTGCTTTCCTTCCTTGACGAAAAGGGGCGACCTAACGTGGTCGAGCGCGCTTTCATCCTGCCGCCGGCATCGCGCATCGGCCCGCTGACAGCGGACGAGCGGCAGGCGGTCATCAAGACCTCGCTGGTCTATGGGGTCTACGAAAAAGCAGTGGATCGCGAGTCGGCCTATGAAAAACTGATAGGCCGTGCCCTTGCGGCGGAAGCGAAGACGGATGAATCGCAGGTCCAGAGGCCTCAACCGACACCGGCGCCCCCGGCATCCGGGGGCGGCTGGTTCGGTGGTCTGGGGGAAATGATCGGCGGCAGCTCGGGCAGCGGCGGGCGCAACAAAGGGGGTGATTCAGTCCTGGAGGCGGCGGCCAAGAGCGCGGCGCGGGCCATCGGCTCGCAAGTCGGACGGGAAATCATTCGCGGCGTGCTGGGGTCTATCCTTGGCGGTTCGCGCCGCCGATGATTGTTAGTTCGGCGAGCGTTCTATCCAGCCAGTTTATTGAGCGATGCAACAACCGCATCGCCAAACGACTCCGTTGACGACGTACCGCCGATATCGGTTGTCTTGGCCCCTTTCAAAATGGTTGCCGCCACTGCATTCTCAATCAGGGCGGCGGCCATTTTTGCTTCGCCACTGTTGTTCCGCTCGCCCAACCAGTTGAGCATCATCTGGCCTGAGAGGATGGCTGCCACTGGATTGGCTATGCCCTTGCCGGCGATGGTTGGGGCCGTTCCATGCGACGGCTGGAACATGGCGTGTTTGAAGCCAATATCGCCCGACGGCGCCATGCCCATGCCACCGATGAAACCTGCCGCCATGTCCGAAATGATGTCGCCAAACATGTTTTCCGTGACGATGACATCGAAATTTTCAGGCTGCTGAACCATCCACAGCGTCAGGGCATCGATGATGGCATAGTCACGCTGGACCTGGCCTTCGTACTTGTCGGCAATTTCGTCGAATATTTTCTTGAAGAACGCGAAAGAACGGAAAACATTCCATTTCGCACTGCAAGTCACCATCTTCTTGCCGTCAAGCACCCGGCCATTGCGCTTCTGTGCAAGCTGGAAGGCGTAGTCAAACAGGCGTTCAGATCCTTTGCGCGTGATCACCATCGTATCGGTAGCCACCTCGTCGAAGGTATAGGTTCCACCACCATACGAAGCGAACAATCCCTCGCAGTTTTCACGCAGGACGACAAAATCAATGGCGCTCTTGTCGGCCAATCCCGACCTGACCCCGGGATAGAGCTTGATGGGCCGCACCCCGGCAAACAATTCAAGGTCGAAACGGATCTTGAACATGACGTGGCCGGTCACTTCTGTGCCATGAGAATCGACAACTCCAGGAATGCCGATCGCCCCCATGTAAATCGCGTCGGCCTTTTTGCATTCCTGAAAGACATCCTCGCTCAGGGCGGAACCGGTTTGAAGATAGCAGTTGGCGCCAACGGCGTAGTCCTGGAATTCGAGTTCGAACCCTCCGATCGCCTTTTCCGCTGCCCGCAGAACCTTGACGCCTTCTTTCAGGACCTCCGGCCCAACTCCGTCTCCCGCCAGATTGGCAATGTTGAATCTCATTTTTCCCATTCCTTGTTGGTATAAATTGCTCAGTAAGCTTATGTTATTTTGAATCGGCGATTTTCTTGATGATCTCTTTGCCAAACGTCGCGGAATATTTTTCCCAAATCGGTTGAACTGAGGCTTTAAAAGCTTCGTAATCGACTTTATCCACGACCTGCATATTCTTTCTCAGGTTATCCAATGCCTTGTCGTACATTTCTGCAGCTAGCTTGCGCTCGTATGTAGCCACTTCCTTTGATGTTTCCAGGAAGATTTTTTTGTCGGCTTCGTTCAAGCCATTCCACATGTTCGCACTCATCACGAACAGAACCGGGCTGTAGAAGTGCCTGCTGTCCGAGAAATATTTCTGAACCTCCCACATTTTGTTGGCATTGACGGTATCGGCCGCATTGTCATGACCATCGATCAGGTTCTGCTGCATGGCTGAGTAGACCTCTGCCCAGGCCATCGGCGTCGGATTCGCACCCCATTGCTTAAAGGTATCCAGATGAATCGAACTCTGCAGGGTCCTGAACTTCAGACCTTTCAGATCTTGCGGCTTGCTGATCGGCCTGACGTTATTGGTAAAATCCCGGAAACCATTTTCCCAGTAATCAGTCGCGATGAATCCCATTTTTTTATTGGCATTTTTTATTAATTCCTGACCAATCGGACCGTCCATGACACTATAGGCATGAGCGCGATCCCTGAAGATGAACGGCAGGTCGAAAACGCCAAACATCGGCACCGCCGAGGCGATCAACGACGTGTTAATGGCAGCGGCATCGACGGAGCCGATCTGCAGCCCTTCCATCAGATCCCGGTCACCGCCCAGGGTGCCGGAAAACACTTCTATGACGTACCGCCCTTCACTTTTCTTTTCGATAAGCTCCTTGAATTTCAGCATCGCCAGTTGATATTTGTGCTTGTCATTATTGGTCTGGGCGAATTTGAATACTTTCGCCGTTTTATTTCCCGGCTGGGATGGCTTTGATTGTGCCCAGGCCGAAACAGAGATTAAAAAAGCCAAGGCGCCAAGGATCAGAATTGTTAACTTTTTCATGATAAATCCCTTCCAATAAAAGTAATAAATACAGCCGGGAATCTTCTTACTTGAGCAAGCTAGGTAGCCAAAGAGACAATTGCGGTACATAAGTAATTATTGCCAGGGTGCTGATCAATACCAGCCAATAGGGAATCAGATCCTTGATCATCTGTTCCATGCTGATTTCCGCCAGCCTGCAGGCCACGAACAAGTTGACGCCCACGGGCGGAGTGACCATGCCCAGCGCCATATTGACAGCAAAAATTACCCCGAAATGAACCGGGTCGATGCCGAAGGACTGGGCGATCGGGGTCAAGATGCCCGCCAGAACGACAACAGCCGGCGCTGCATCGAAGAACATGCCGACGATGAAGAGAAACACGTTGATAATGAACAGGAACATATACGGGCTGGTGGACATCTCAGCAAACATCAGGGCCAGATGCTGCGGCACTTGCGCTCGTGTCAGTATCCAGGAAAATACCGTCGCGGTACCGATGATGAACATGATCATGCCGCTGGAGATCAGAGTATCGTTGATGGCTTTCTTGAAGCCTGCCCAGGTAATTTCGCGGTAGACGACGAAGCCCACGAAGAACGCATAAGCAACCGCCACGACGGAGGCTTCCGTGGCCGTAAAAATCCCGCCATAAATGCCGCCGAGGACGATGACGGGCATGAATAGCGCCCATATGGCCTCGCGGGTCGCAACAAAGCGCTCGCGCCAGGTGGATTTTTCAACCCCCAGATAGCCCTTCCTTTTTGCAATCAAGTAGGAAGCAACAATCAAAGCGCAACCGATCAAGATTCCGGGGATGACGCCGGCCATGAACAGATCACCGATTGAGGTATCCGTTGCCACGCCGAACAGGATGAAGGTGATACTTGGCGGGATGATGATGCCAAGCTCGCCGGATACGGCCTGGACCGATGCCGCGTAGGATCGTGAGTAACCGCGCGAGATCATGGCGGGGATCAGGATGGAACCCAAAGCCGCTGTCGTCGCTGAACCTGAACCCGAAAGACTTGAAAATATCATCGCGGCAATGACCGTGACAATGGCCACCCCGCCGGTCCGGTGACCCACGTAGGCGCGGACCATCCGGATCAGGCGCGCCGAAATGCCGCCCTGATCCATCAGCGCCCCGGCAAAGATGAAGAAGGGCAAGGCGATCAAGGTAAAATGATTCAGCCCGATGACCATCCTTTGCGGCAGTACCAAGAGAGGAATATTCGCTGAAACAATGCCCAAAAGCCCAGACAATCCAAGCGAGAACGCGATGGGCACACTGAGCAGCAGGAAGATCAATAATCCGATACCGGTCAGGGCTGTCATTCCAGGACCTCCGACACGAGTTGATCGTCCGTTGCCCACAGCTTGATCAGATTACCGAGCAAGTTGAGGAGCATGAAACAACCTCCCACCGGAATGGCGAGATAGACCCAGAACATCGATAGCCAGTCAATTGTTATGCTGTATTGCATTTCAGCCAGCCTGGCCATTTTCCATCCGGACACAATGAGTATGGCAATAAAAACTATGGCCGCAAGACTGACCACTGTCTTGAGGATTTTCCGGGATTTTCCTGAGAACAGTGAAGCGAAAGCTTCCACGGCGATCATGTGTTTCGCCTCGATCGCCAGGGTCGTACCAAGAACGACCACCCAGACCATCAGGAAGAGGGAGCCTTCCTCAATCCAGGCCCATGACATATTTGAAAGATATCGGGAAGCAACCGAACCGAAAACGGAGATGGACATCAGGACAAGAAGAGTTCCGCCCGCCAGTCGTACCCCCCAATTTACCCAATCCAGGAAGTTCAGATAAGCCCGTATTAACGGATGTTTCGCCTTGATCTCTTTCATTTGCACTCAAGATCCCCAGTGATTATTGTCGAGTAGATTTTAGGTTCCGGATTTCACGTAAAATCAACAAGTAAACATCTGCTGAATTGGATTGCTCTTCCCATCAGCGTTCTGATATTACGAGGCAGGGCTGCATCCGTATAATCGTCTTTGCCTATGTATCGATCACTTTATTTATATAAGGCGTCACGTGACAAAACAGAATTTCCTGATTAATCAGCGGGAGAATTCAGATGGCTTTGTCAATCTGAAAATATCCAGCAGACAAATCATGCTGCTGAATGCCCTGGCCGAATACGGCAGCATGGGGCGTGCAGCGATCGCCATGCATACAACGCAACCCGCTGCCAGCCAGTTGTTGCAGCAACTCGAGGAAAGGCTGAATGTAAAACTCTTTGAGCGAAAACAACGCGGCATGGAGCCGACAATCTACGGCGAGGTGATGATCAGGTACGCGAGAAGCTTCGTTCATGATTTCGAGCATGCCGAATCCGAAATTGCCGAGTTGTCCAAAGGAGCTTCCGGCTTTGTCCGGATTGGAAGTGTCATCGGGCCTGTGCCAATATTGCTTACGCGCAGTCTGCTGGCCTTCAAGGTCGATCATCCTCAGGTTCGCATCTCCATCGATGTCGGAACCAGTGACACACTTCTGCCTTGCCTTAACCGGGGCGAACTCGATCTGGTCTTTGGCCGCATTCCTGACCATTTCGACAGCAAGGACCTGGAAATACATTTTTTTGGCATGAGTGAACAGGTGAGTGTGGTTATAGCTCGACCCGGGCACCGGCTTGCCAGCAAGGAAAAGGTCGAATTCGCAGATCTTTTTGATCTGACATGGATACTTCACCCGATCGGGAGTCCGGCGAGGTCGTTGATCGAAAACGCCTTGAAGAAAAAGAATATGACGGCAAAGCTGGATATTGTCGAAACCGTTTCCCTTCTGGTAACGACCTCCATGCTTGAGTCATCGGACATGATTTCCGTTGTCCCGCGCGACGTGGCCATGCACTATGCCAAATATGGAATGGTGGCGATTCTGCCGATCGAGCTTCCCTTCTCAATGGTCAGTCCGGGTATCGTTACCAGAGAAGCGAAAGTACTCTCTCCTGCGGTACTGAAATTGCTGAGCTATTTCAAAGAACCGCCGGAAGAATCTTCTACGCAAGGTTGACGTCGACCCGGCCAACGCCCGAGCTGCGCCTGATTGACGTTCTGTCTGCCTGCGGGTGATCGCACAAAAGCCACGTTCATGGAACGCGGCTTTGCGCCAGGTGCACCAGCGAGAGATCTGTCGCACCTGCCGTTCGTCGTACTCAGTCGCCGAGGGGAAGAACTTCCCCGTTTTCCATGTAAGCGAGGGTAGACTTGAGATCCACGATGCCCGCGTCGGAGCCAAGACCCGAGGCAACCAGTGAGCCTGCAGCGGAACCGAGAAGACCGCTTTTCCGCAGGTCGAAACCGTTGAGCAGACCGGTAATGAAGCCGGCGCAATAGGCATCACCGCAACCCGTCGTATCGATCAGGTTGGTCTTGAAGATCGGTATCCTGATTTCCTCGATTTTCGCTCCTGAATAGTAGGCAATGCTGCTGCCCCGGCTGCCCATCTTGAAGACCGTGGTTTTCGCCCCGTTATCCAGAAAATACTTGATGATCTCCATCCGATCGGTAAGCCCCGTCATCATCTCCGCCTCTTCGAGGCCAGGCATGAAGTAATCGATGTAGGGCAGGCAGGGCTTGATCAGGTCGAGGAGGTCCGGCCTCTCGATGGCCACGAGGTCAAAGGTCGTGATGACGCCATGTTCCTTGGCGAATTTGAGAATATCCCTGGTCGGCTCGCCATCCAGTTTCGGCAGCAGGGAAGTACCGCCCATGTGCAGGACTTTGGCCTTTGCGAGGATGTCAAAATCGACATCGTCTATCGTAAACTCGCCATTCGCCCCGGTGACATGAAGGGCGGGCCGTTCTCCGTTCGGCCGAATCGGGAGCATCGTCGCCGAGGTCTGGATGCCGGATTTTCTCACCAGATGCGACACATCGACTCCGTGCTTGGCCATTGCGGCGAGCAGAAAATCCCCCAGCGTATCCTCACCGACGGCGCCCATCGCAATGACGTGCAAGCCCAGCTTGGCCATGTCTACGCTCGTACCGGCGGCCGTTCCTGCTGCCGTGATGCGTATTTCCTTGAGCAGGTCAAGCCGCTGTCCTTCGGGTATCCTCGTCACCGGCCGTCCAAGAATATCGACAATGTGAATTCCCATGCTAACCACAGTATCCATCGCAACGCCTCCTAGCTTTAAGTAAAGTTCTGATGCCATCACCATTACATGTCCGATATCGGATTATGATGATCTTTAATGAATTTAACAAGCCTGCGATCTCGACAATACTGGGCTGCGCCTATTCGCATTACCCTGTTCTTTGCTGGATTGTGCTGTCGATCGCGAGATGACGTTCAACAAAACTGAGCGACTCCCGGATGGCGGCCTCAACCTCGGCCAAGGGCAGGGGTTCGCTGCGCCGCTGCGGTTGTCTGTCTGGCAGGCGGTGCAAACGCAGCGGCATTTCTATCGTCAGGCTGAGACTGGTCCTGGCCACTGCGTGCACGATGGTGGCGCAGTCGATGTCGCCCTTGCCGATCGGGGTAAAGAAATAACAGCCATCGTTCCCGACATGTACATCCTTGATCCTATAAACGGCAGTAGAACCTCATCTCTGCTAGGCTAGACGCTTACGTGACAAGGCTTACCGGGCTATTTCCGAGGCAGAAAGGAGTC
>JAIFKU010000002.1 GCA_020049495.1 Accumulibacter sp. | reverse complement strand
CCAAATCCTGCGGGCACGGCGGGGGGCGCGTGTGTACGCTGCCAACTGAACTGGATGCCGCCGGCCAGCGACGAGGCAATACCGTGTCGTACACGATCCAGCGCCTGTGCGAGATCGAAGGCGATCCGCGAACTTCGGGCTGTGCCAATGCCACTAAAAAACCCGCGTCGTCGGGGGCCAGCCTGGCCTCGGGCAGCATCGCACTGGCCATGTCTTCCCAGTATTACTACCGCATCACGACGCGGACGGTCGGTCCGCGCAATACCGTCAGCTACATCCAAACCATCGTTGCCCGATAAGGCCCGGAGCTTGCCATGACTGCTCATACCCCATTTGCCGTATCCAAAGCACTGGCCATAAGCCTCGGCAGCGTCCTCCTCTCCAGCGTATTGGTGGCGAACGCCCACGCGGCGCCCACCGCGCTTGGCACCGAGCCCTTCACCCTGTCGACCAAGATCAATGCCCTGCCCAACATCATGTTCGTTCTGGATGACTCGGGCAGCATGCGCGGCGACTATCTGCCGGACTGGGCGGGGCCTTATCAGGACACGATCAGCGGTGTGCTCACCGTGGTAACACCCGCGCACCGCTTTTTCAATGGCGCCTATAACGGCGTGGCCTACAACCCCGGGACCTATTATCGACCGCCGGTGATGTACACCAATGCCGGGGCGCTCGATACGACGACCTATCCGAGCATGAACGGCCAGAGTGCAGCCACCGGCGGGGATGGTTCGGCCACCGCCTTGCTGCCCAACTGGCGGGCGGTCAAGCTCGACGGCTATGGCATCCAGTCCACGGCCACCAGCAACCTGGAAGGCAATGCCTTCTCCTTCACCACGGTTGCCGGCGAGTATTGTACCAGCGGGCAACTGCGGACCTGTACCGCGTCGGCTACGCCCACCGGCAGCTACACCTTCCCCGCCAAATTGCGCTGGTGCACCACTTTTGTCAGGCCAGCAATATCGATACGAGCGACGCTGGCGTCACCAACTACACCTATGCGCGCATGCCCCGGCCGAGCACGGCGACCATTACGGTCACTGGTTTCGCAAGCAATGTGACTGCTATTACCGTGGATGGAGTGAGTATTCTTTCAGCCAGCGCAACCGGTGGCACTAGCATCGATCTGGCTACCGACATTACCGCCAAGATCAACGCCTGTACTTACGCGATTGCCGGAACCTGCACAGCGGTGGGCTATAGTGCCGTCAGTCTGTCCAACGTCGTGACCGTTACTGCTCCGACCGGTACCACGTCCACGCCGGTGATCACCGGGGGGACGACTACGCCAAGCGCCACGCCGGTGATCACCGGGGGGACGACTACGCCAAGCGCCTTCAGCAACGGTAGCGTACCGGGAAGCAGCCTGTTCACCGTGATTACCCCAACGGTGAACAGCTACCCGTATCCGGGGACCGCAAGCAAAGGCTCGAACCGCATCGATTGCGCCGGGAGCACCTGCACCTATGCCGAAGAAATGACCAATTACGCCAACTGGCATGCCTACTATCGCACGCGCATGCAGATGATGAAGACCTCGTCGAGCATCGCCTTTTCCAGAGTGACCGACAAGTTCCGCGTCGGCTACTACAGCATCAACGACGGTGCGGGCAACCAGTTCCTGAACGTCAGCGCGTTTGACGGCGCGCAGAAGAATCTGTGGTATTCCAAGTTTTTCAGTGCCGTGCCGTATGGTGTGACACCACTGCGCACGGGGCTATCCAATATCGGGCGGATGTATGCCGGCAAGTTGTCGACCTTGAACCTGGAGGCGGTCAATGAACCCATGCAGTATTCCTGCCAGCAGAATTACACCATCCTGTCGACCGACGGCTACTGGAACGATGCCGCCAACCCGACACAGATCGACGGCACCACCGAGATCGGCGAACAGGACGGCAACGATCCACGGCCGTATTACGATGGGGCCACGCAGACACGAACGGTGAGCCAGACGTCGAAGACCGAAGAGCAGATCGGCATGAACGCACTGCGGGTCGATCGCCGGACGCAGCAGCAGCAAACGAGCACCAGCCAGCTTGACCAGTCGGTGGTGACCACGCTCACCTACCCGTGGCAGCAGCGATCGCAGACCTTGCAGAAGCAAACGACGCCTCTGATTAAAACAACTTACAACCTGATCAGCGACACTTACGCGCTGCAGGCGGATACTCGCTTATTGAAGGAGACCGATCACAAGCTCACCGCGCAACAAAAGATTTTGGTGCAAGGGACGCAGGATTATATAAAAACAACGATACCCATACTGCGAACCGATTATCTGATCACAAGGACGTCGACGGTCCTGCAGCAGAAAGAGCTTCGGGTTACCAGCACATCGACGGTCCTGCAACAGAAAGAACTTCGGGTTACCAGCACATCGACGGTCCTGCAACAGAAAGAACTTCGGGTTACCAGCACATCGACAGTCCTGCAACAAAAAGTGTACAACAACATATCGACCAACAAGAAACTGCAAAAAAGTCTTTGGGAGTCCACGGATTTTGGCGAGACTTTTCATTGGGGGGATTGGGCTGACGCCAGTTCGTGCACCGTCAGTGTGACTGTTCAATGCCGTTACGTGGCGGCTGACATACCGACTTCTACGGGAGCGTCGTGTACTGCAGTCGCTGCCTCGACAGGGCCGGTCTATACGGTGCAATTCCCGGTTTCATGTGCTCACGACACGAATCCCGTAACGACCAACGTGACAAGTTGCACGACCGTGCCACAGTCGGCCACCTATGCGGTCGCCCAAGTCACCTGCGGCTACACGGGCACGGCAACACCGACGATCAACCAGTCGACATGCACGGCATCGACCGGGGCCGCGTATACCTCATCGCCCTACAGCGGGCCGAAGATCACGTGCGGCAACGCCGGATCGACGACCGCGACGACCGATGTGACATCCTGCACGGTCAGGCCCGCGCCGGGGAATTATTCCGTCTCGGAAATACAGTGCGGCTACACGGGCACGGCAACGCCGACGATCAACCAGTCGTCCTGCACGGCATCGACCGGGGCCGCGTATACCTCGTCGCCCTTTACCGGGCCGAAGATCACGTGCGGCAACGCCGGATCGACGACCGCGACGACCGATGTGACGTCGTGCACAGTCAGGGCCGCGCCGGGGGATTATTCCCTCTCGGAAAAGCAGTGCGGCTACACGGGCACGGCAACACCGACGACGAACCAAACCACGTGCTCACCCTCGACCGGCGCCGCGTTTACGTCATCGCCGTATTCCGGACCGAAAATCACCTGCGTCTATCAGGCGGGTACGCCATCGGCTCCAACGACCTGCACGCCAATCACGATTGCGGCGGACGCATCAACGTCTTACAGGACATGCGCTTACAACGACGCCGCCGCAACGTCCGTGGCTGCGGTGCCGGCAACTTGCGCCACGACTGCTCCTGTCGCGAAACCCAAGGATGCCGGTCCGACGATTACCGGCCCGGCGATTATTTGCCAATACGGGACAACCTATACCAATCTGGACGTTACGACATGCAACACCTCCGCCGGCCCGCCAATTGTCACCTGCGGATATAGGAACGGGACCTTGCTGACGCACCAGGATACCTGCGTTGAAGCCCTCATGTCGACCGGCAATCCGTGGTCAGGACCGAAAATGGTGTGTGCATACGAAGCGGCGCAGTATCCTGCCACATCAGCGACGGTTACGGCTTGCACGACGCGTCCCCAAGACCCAATAGGCAGCGGACCCGCCACCAAAAACTATCAAATTGACTGCGCGTACGCTGCGGCAACGATGAATGTGGCAGTTGGACCCAGCTGCACCGAAAAGGCGGTAGACGCCGGCCCGGCGTATGCCGGACCCGCTGTGCATTGCCACTATGCGGCTGCCCCAACGGCAACCAATAGTGCCGCGACCACCTGCAACGCGAATGCTGAGGCCGGGCCTTCCTACACATTGGGCGACAAGGTGGCTTGTTCCTACAGCCTTACGGCCAGCAGCACGACGAATCCGGCCACCTGTACGCAAAAAGACGCGCAAACCGGTCCGAACTATACCGGCGGAGCGAAAGTCGTATGCGCCTATGGCACGGCGTCGGGTTACTCAAACACGGGAAGCACCTGCACGACGGTTGCGCAAACCGCTCCGGCCAATAATGCGGTTTTCGCAACCCAGGTTGAATGCGCCTATAGCGCCCTGTCGGCGCCTGTCAATGTGGCGACTTGCAGCACCATTCTCCGTTCGGGCAGTTCGCCATATACCGTCATTACCACGACGGATTGCACGGCGGGAAGCTTCCCGGTGGTTGGTTCGCCGGTCGTGACCACGGTCGACTCCTGTTCGACAGCATCGACTTCTTCTGGCAGTCCTGTCGTTACAAGCACCGCAACAACTTGCACGTACCGGGCACCGGTCGTGACCAACACGCCAACCTGCACGCCGATTGCCGTATCGACCTTGTCACCTTATCTGACCTCGGTGACTTGCCCTGTAAGTGATACAGGATGGGTGCCGGTCGCACCGACCTGTACGGTGTCGGGGACGCCTTCGCCGGTCGCCTTTGACGGTGCGGGCCAGATTGTCGAATGCCGGACGACCGACACTACGCCCTACAACGTCGCTTATCCGAGCGGCCCGGTTCCCGTCGCTACGTGTTCGGCCGGAACCGATCCGACGACCAAGGTGCAGACGACGTGCACACCGATGCTCAACACCGGACCGACGCCGGTCGATCCCCGACCGGCGCCCGATAATCCTACGCCTTGCGTGACGACCGATCCGGGCCTCGCTCCCGATTATGTGAAAACCATATGCACGACGACCAGCCTGAGTACGACGGTCATGGGCTGCTTATCCCAGACGGCATTAGATACTAATCAGTGGCAGACCATTTCCTGTGTGTACAACGCGGGCACGGGAACCTACAACACGCTGGCCGATGTGGCTGCCTACTATTACAAGACCGACCTGCGCACCTTCGCCTTGAATAATTGCACCGGATCCATCGTGCCTCCGGCCACGGTGCCCAATGACCTGTGTTCGGCGGCTGCGCTGCTGAACAATGTGCCAACTACGACCAAGGATCCCAATCCTGCGCAGCACATGACGACCTTCACACTCGGCCTCGGAGCGTCGGGCTACATGAAATACTCGAGTACCTACGAGACCGATACCAGCGGTGACTTTTCCTCCGTCAAGGGCGTCGCACCCTATGCGGCAGCCAACGCCATCACCGCCGATCCGGACAACGGTATCTGTTCCTGGCAGTCCACCGGTGACTGCAACTGGCCGGTCCCGGTCAGCGATGAGCAGACCGCCATCGACGACCTCTGGCATGCCGGGGTGAATGGGCACGGTGCCTATTTCAGTGCCACCGACCCGGTCTCACTGGGCAACAGCATCGCCGCAACCCTGGCCCAGGTGGCCGCGGCCGGCGGAGCGGCGGCCTCGCCGTCGATCAGCAACCCGAGCCTGACGCCGGGCGACAGCTACGTCTTCAGCAGCACCTATACGTCGTCGGACTGGACCGGTGAATTGATCCGCCGGCAACTCGATCCGGGTTCGGCCCAGATATCGACCTACAATGACTGGTCGGTTCAGGGCAAGCTCGACAGCAACACGGCGCGTAATATCTACACCTTCGATTCCACCGTCGCGACGACCAAACTGAAGCCCTTCACCAGTGCCAACTTTGCCGCCAATGCCTACTTCCTGGCGCCGCACATTTCTACGTCACCGACCGGGCTGACCCAGTACCTGTGCGCATCGACGGATACCTGCCTGTCGGCCACCAATCAGGACGCCTCGCATGCGGCGGGGGCGAATCTGGTCAATTTCCTGCGCGGCGACCGTACCCACGAGGGTGCCGAGACTGACAATACCAAGTACTACCGTCAGCGCCTGCATGTTCTGGGCGACATGGTCAACGCCCAGGTTGTTTATGTCAACAAGCCGATTTTCAGCTACACGGATCGCGGCTATGCCGAAGAGTCCACCGGCTTTGTCGCAACCAATGCGTCACGTCCGTCTATCGTATACGCCGGAGCCAACGACGGCATGCTGCATGCCTTCCATGCCAAGGGAAATGCCACGACCGAAGCGCTGGTCAATGTTTCGGTTGCTGCCACGGCAGCGGCAGTTGCCGATCCTTCCAGTACCGACAAGGCCACAGCGGCCGCAGCCGCGGCTGCGGCCGCCAACGCGGCGGTGGCGGCCGACACGATCATCGGTCAGGAACTGTGGGCCTACATCCCGACGATGGTCATGCCCAATCTTTACGTGTTGGCCGACAAGCGCTACAAGGACAAGCACCGCTATTACGTCGATGCGACTCCGGTCGTCGGCGATATCTGCATCAGCGATTGCACGACGGGCAGTGACCCTGCAGTATGGAAGACCATTCTGGTCGGGGGCCTGGGCCGTGGCGGGCGCGGCTATTACGCGCTGGATATTACCGATCCGGCCAATCCGAAGGCCTTGTGGGAGTTCACCGACACCAATCTGGGCTATTCCTACGGCAATCCGCAGATCACCAAGCTGAGCAATGGAACCTGGGTGGTGCTGGTGACTTCCGGCTACAACAATATCGCCAACGACGATGGCGCCGGCGGTGATGGCCAGGGTCGCCTGTACGTGATCAATGCCGCGACCGGCGCGCTGATTCAGTCCATTGCCACCGGTTTTGGCGATACCACCAGCCCCAGCGGCCTGGCAAAGATCACCGCCCGCGTCAAGGACCCGACCTACGACAATACTGTGGAAGCGGTTTATGGTGGCGATCTTTATGGCAACCTCTGGCGTTTCGACGTCAACAAGACGGTAGGCGAAGCGCAACTGCTGGCGGTACTCAAGGACGGCAGCAGCAATCTGCAACCGATCACCACCAAACCCGAGGTGGCGATGGTTCCCAAAGCCAATGCCATTGTCGTCTATATCGGTACCGGTCGCTTCCTTGCCGCCGATGATGCCAACGATGTGAGCCAGCAAACGATTTATGCCATCAAGGATCCGGTGGTAGACGTCGCTACGGCTACGCCAGCGTTGACCTTGTCCACGGCGATTTACAATAATCCGCGGGCCTTGGCGAGTTTCGTGGAACAGATCCAGACCGAGGTCGATTGTCCAGCCGATACGGCGAGCTTCATCTGTACGCCTACAACAAAGGTGCGTACGAGTACCAGCAATACGGTTCAATTTGCCTCGGATGCGGGCTGGTATGTCGACCTCGTCGGCACGGCCGAGCGTGCCAACACGGATCTGAAGATTGCCCTCGGCGGCCTGTACTTCAATACCAATGCCCCGACGCTGGCGGCTTGCGATGTGGGCGGGAAGAGCTATCAGTACTTCCTCGACTACAAGACGGGGGGAGCGATCCTGTCGCCGGGGACCAATGGTGTGGTTGGCAAGTTCCTGGCCAACGAGCTGGCTTCGACCATCACGCTGGTGATGGCCGGCGACGGCACGATGCGTTCGATCTCCGGTCTCTCGGGCGGTGGCATCGACGTCGGACAACCGCCTCTGCCACCAGAGGCCTGGGTTACCCGACGTACCTCATGGCGCGAACTGATCCGGGAGTAGTACAAAGCTTTCACGAAGCCATGGACCACTGCGGCACCCTTACCGGTGCCGCAGTTTTTGATGGGCCCACACAGCCCTCACCCCAGCCCTCTCCCGCGGGAGAGGGTGCGCGTTAGCGCGGTGAGGGCCGCCGACACGAGTAGACCGATGATCCTTGCCCTATGCTGAGAACGGCTGAAACGAAGCGGATACCGGCCCTTCGCCTGCTGCCGGCGCTATGCGTGTCGCTGTTGTTGCACGTCCTGCTGCTGTCACGATTCGGCCTGTTCCCCTTCGCCGACGGATCGGCACCGGCGCGTTCGCTGCAGGTCAGTCTGGTGGCCCCGGCGGCAAGCCCTGCCGCGCCGGCCGAGGCGGAAGTGATCAGTATTCCGGAACTGCCCTTGCCTGCGCCCGCTCCCAAGACGCCAAAAATAAATGAAATATCGCGCGAAACACCGGCGCCCCCGGTCAAACCGGCTGTAGCGGTTCCTGCTGCTGCGCTTCCCGAGAAGCAGCCTGCCGTCGCCGGAAAAGAGGCGGCAGCGGCCGAACCGTCTGCGGGGATTCCGTTGCCCGGGCTGGCCGGCGCGGTCAAACGCGTCGACATTGAGTTCGAGATTTATTCCGGCCTCGACAGAACCCTGATCGGAACGAGCCGGCAACTGTACGTCGCGGAGAGTGGCGACTACTACGGCTTGAGCACCCGATCGCAGGTCAAGGGAGATGAGTCTGCTCCGGGAGAGCCGTGGCAACTGGAAGTTTCGGGACGCATCAGCCGGCAGGGCCTGAGCCCATCACGCTTCGAGATCCAGGGCGCAATGTCCGAGCGACTGATGGCGCTGAAAGACGTCGCCGATCCTTCTGCGCTGCCCGCCAAGGCGCGCAACATCCGTATGCGTGATGGCATTCTGGATCGCCAGAGCTTGCTCTATCAGTTCATGCTGCAACCGCCGGCCATGACTGGAGGAAAATTGTGGCTCACCGACGGATCGAGCTATGGCCTTTATACCTACCGCGTCGCCGGCCTCGATTCGCTGCCCCTGACTGCCCTCGGAGGCGTGCGCGCCATCAAACTGGTGGTGACTTCAAGCGACGATGCCGACACCATTGAGCTGTGGCTGGTACCCGATATGCACTACCTGCCCGTGAAGGTACGCCATACCGACAGGCAGGGGCGGGTGACCGAGCAATTGGCGATCTCCCTCGACTTCAAAGACTGACAGGTAGTATGAAACTTCCGTCATACCGGCGAAAGCCGGTATCCAGTGGTGGCGTGGATTTACCTCCTGGATCCCGGGCTCTGCATTTCCTTCGGTCACCTTCGCCGGGGTGACGATCCAGCGGGTGTGCGGCAGCGCGGTGAGGGCTATCAGCCCTGCAGTTCCTTCGGCAGGGCAAAGGTCACGTTTTCTTCGACGCCCTCAAGCTGGCTGATCGTCTGCTTTCCATCGGCCGTCAGCCGCGCGACAAGGTTCTTGACCAGCACCTCGGGCGCCGAAGCGCCTGCGGTAACGCCGATACGGCTGACGCCTTGCAGCCAGGCCGGGTCGATCTGATCGGCCTGGTCGACAAGGTAGGCTCTGGCGCCAAGGAGCTCGGCGACTTCGCGCAGCCGGTTGGAGTTGGAACTGGACTGGCTGCCGACGACGAACACGACGTCCGTTGTTGTCGCCAGTGATTTGACGGCATCCTGCCGGTTCTGCGTGGCATAACAGATGTCGTCGCGCTTGGGGCCGACAATTTCCGGGAAGCGTTCCTTCAGGGCAGAAACGACCTTTTCGGCATCGTCAACCGACAAGGTGGTCTGCGTCACATAAGCCAGCCGCTGCGCATCCCTGACCTTGAGCGCATCAACATCCGCCGCCGTTTCGACAAGGTGCATGCCTTCCGGACTCTGTCCCATCGTGCCTTCAACCTCGGGGTGGCCTTTGTGCCCGATCATGATGATCTCGCGGCCTTCCTTGCGCATGCGCCCTACTTCGAGATGTACCTTGGTCACCAGCGGACAGGTGGCGTCGAATACTTTCAGTCCGCGCTTTTGCGCTTCCTCGCGCACGCTTTTAGGTACCCCGTGGGCGCTGAAGATGACCGTATTGCCGGACGGAACTTCACCCAGATCCTCGATGAAAATGGCGCCCTTTTTGCGCAGGTCGTCGCAGACAAAGCGGTTATGCACGACTTCGTGCCGGACATAGACCGGCGCGCCGAATTTTTCGATGGCCCGCTCGACAATGGCGATGGCGCGTTCGACCCCGGCACAGAAGCCGCGCGGGTTGGCGAGAATGATTTGCATGCTTGGATTCCGATGATCTGTGCACTCCCTCTCCCCGCGGGAGAGGGCCGGGGTGAGGGCCACAACTTCTTGCAATATCACGATTGGCCGGGTTCGACCGTTTTATCGGCAACTGGTTTCGTTGCGAACTGGTCCCAGACCAGCAGGATGGCGCCAATCGTGATCGCCGAGTCGGCGACGTTGAATGCCGGCCAGTAGTAACCGGCCGCATGCCACTGGACGAAGTCCACCACCGCTCCGAAGCGCAGGCGGTCAATGACGTTACCGAGCGCACCGCCAAGAATCAGGCTGAGGGCCAGCGAGAGGCGGAATTCGCTGGTGTGGCGACGCAACAGGGTGAGAATCCAGGCCGAAACGGCGAGCGCCAGCACGGTAAAAAACCAGCGTTGCCAGCCACCGGCATCGGACAGGAAGCTGAAGGCCGCCCCGCTGTTGAAAGTCAGCACCCAGTTGAAGAACGGGGCGACGTAGCGCGATTCGCCGGGGTGCAGCGTGCCCAGAACGATCCACTTGCTGATCTGGTCAAGCAGGATGACCACGCCACTCAGCCACAGCCATGAACTGAGTTTACGCGCAGGCACGTGCTTCACCCTCGCCGTGCAGGTTGCTGACGCAGCGGCCACAGATTTCCGGATGCTCGGCATCGGCGCCGACATCCTCGCGCACGTGCCAGCAGCGTTCGCATTTGGCGTGCGTCAGTGCGGCGCAGTCGAGTTTTTCTTCGGCGCTGCGGATGAGCGTGGTTTTCGAGCAGATGAAAACGAAGCGCAGGTCATCACCGAGCGAGGCGAGAAGATCGTATTTTTCACCATCGGCGTGAATGCTCACTTCGGCCTGCAGCGAGGAACCGATGCTGCCGGCGACGCGCAGTTCTTCAAGGGCGCGTGTGACTTCGGCACGATAGGCGCGCAGTTTGCTCCACTTGTCGAGCAGTCTGGCTTCG
>JAIFKU010000043.1 GCA_020049495.1 Accumulibacter sp. | reverse complement strand
ACTTTGATCTGACGATTCTTCGGCGCTTCGGCGAACACTCCTTCGACCTGATGCTGCGCAACAACCTCAAAACGCAGAACAACCGCGGCGCTCTGCAGTTGGGCTGGAGTTACCCGCTGACACCGACACTCAGGGCTTATGCGCAGTTGTTCTCCGGCTACGGCGAAAGCCTGATGGATTACAAGGTGCGCCAGAACTCAATCGGCGTGGGGCTGCAATTGCTCGACTGGTAGCGTGACAGTTTGGTCCGTAGAATGGAACATAAGGGCGTTTATGTGATGGGTTGGCAGAGCCAAGCCGTTGGGTACCTTAAGCAACTGCGCCACTTACAGGATGGAGTTGGAGTTATTTTGTAAAACCACTTCCGATATCAAAGGCATGCTCAAGTGTTATTAACAAGGTAAATCTATGAAAATTATTGACATAGCACTATGTACGCTGGCAATAGGTTTCTTGTCAGCCTGCGCAGCGCCAAGATATACAGGAGCGTCTCTTTCTCTGAATCAAAATGGCAATAAACCTGAGATAGAAATCATAGTGGATACGAGTACCAAAGTAGGCTTTTTGAATACTATTGAGAAGTGGCTATCTGATAATGGGTACAAATCCACACGAAAACCTGACCACTCAAGACATGACCCAAATAAGTTAACGTTAGAGTACGAAGGTCATTGGAGATGGGATTTCGCGCTTTTTCTAAGCGAGGCGAAAATTGAAGCCTTTAATGAGTGGCATCGAGTTGGAGAAGTGATTTACAAGGCTCCAAACAACTTAAATGCTAACAAGTACAGCAATGCAGTCGAACGCATTAATTACATGATGGATATACTATTTGGAAAATTGACTGCTGTAGAGGCAACAAAATCAATTAACACTTCGTCCAACTAGGGAGAAGCGAATATTGCGACAATCCAATGGGTCTCGAATTCAACCGGTTAAACGGCGAAATATGAGGCTAGCATTGGTTCCGCCAAAACCAAAACTGTTTGACATGAATGCGTCAATGCGGCAATCAATGCTTTGGCGAAGAATGGGGAACCCGGCGCATAGCGGATCTGGTTGCTCAAGGTTGCCACAACCGGCAAGAAACTCACGGTCAAGCATAAGCAGCGAATATATCGCTTCGTGCGCAGCAGCAGCACCAATCGGATGACCCGTAAGCCCCTTGGTTGACGAAATTAACGGCACAGAATTACCAAACACCTCGCGAATAGCCGTGAGTTCACCGACGTCGCCAAGTCGTGTGGAAGTCGCGTGAGTATTGATGTAGTCGACACGGCTATCAGCTTCGGCCAGTGCCAGACGCATGGCACGAACCGCCCCTTCGGGGGATGGAGTCACCATATCGAGCCCATCCGAACAAGCACCGTAACCAGCCACTTCCGCGTAGATGCGGGCACCGCGCCGGCGAGCCTGGTCAAGTTCTTCCAGAACCAGAATACCGCCGCCGCCAGCGATGACGAAACCGTCCCGCCCAGTATCGTAAGGACGTGAAGCAGTCGCATCATTATAGGCGGTAGACAACGCACCCATGGCGTCGAAGGGCATGGTTGTCGTCCAGCAGACTTCTTCGGCCGCTCCGGCAATCACGATGTCCTGCTTGCCAAACTGTATCAGTTCGGCGGCATGGCCGATGCAGTGAGCCGCCGTGGCGCAAGCTGAACTCATCGAGTAACTGATACCCTGGATGCCGAAAGCCGTCGCCAGGCAAGCCGACGTGGTACTGCCCATGATGCGCGGCACACCATAGGGAAGAACCTTGTTGATTCCTTTCTCGCGTAGGGTGTCCACCGCAATGCAGTGTTCAAAGAGTGAACCGACCCCGGAGCCGACAACCAACCCGGTGCGTGGTGTTGAAATAGCTTCCTGACCAAGCCCCGCGTCAGCTAATGCACGGCGCATGGCATGGTATGCATAGAGCGCCGCATCGCCCATGAAGCGGCGAATTTTGCGCTCTACGGGAGGCTCGCCACTGATGTCCGGAATTCCGGCTACGCAGCTACGCAGGCCAAGCTGAACATACTCGGGCACATGGCGGATACCTGATGTTCCTTCACGCAAGGCAAGCTCGACCCCGTCCAGGTCATTACCCAGACAGGAAATGATGCCCATTCCTGTAACCGCTACGCGTCGCACAGACTATTTCCCATGCGCAAAGCGGTCAAATGCGGAAGGAAAGTTGACCGGAAAGTAATCAAAGCTTCATCAACTCAACCCGGATCGCTTCCTTGAGAGCCAAAACGTACCGGTTGTAATACGGATGGATGCTCTGCTGTCCATTCACCATCCCGTATTTCATGTTGATGCTATCCTTGTAGGTTATCGAATAGCTATTTGCAGCACAGGCAATCTCGACGATAATCGTGTGCTTATTGCCTTTCCAGCTCAATGTCGCAAGCGTCTTTCCATTCTGTTGATCAGAAACAACCCATTTCTGGCCCTCGGCTGCAGTTCGGACAACCTGTCTGACTTGATCGACGGTTAATGCCTTGCCACTTGCAGCAACCACAACGACATCGGAATAATCGATAACAGGCTCTGGGTGACGAGCGGCAGCCGAACCCGAAATGACCAGGCCAAAAAGGAACAGTGCTACTTTCAGTACGTTCATGCTTATCTCCTCGATTGAATAAATCAGTTCAGCAATTCCTGAAAACCAGTGAGGTGTTGATTCCACCAAAGGCAAAATTGTTACTCATTAAATATTCCGTATCAATATTTTTTCCGCTGCCGACAATGTAATCAAGTTCGGCACAAGCCGGATCCGGGTTGGTCAGATTGATCGTCGGCGCAAACCACTTGCACCTCATCATTTCAATCCCCCACCAGGCCTCAATGGCACCGCACGCACCCAGCGTATGACCCAGGTAGCTCTTCATCGAGCTGATCGGCTTACCCGAGCCGAGAACGCTGGCCGTCGCCTGGCTTTCAGCAATATCCCCGCGATCCGTTGCTGTTCCGTGAGCACTGACATAACCGATGGCCGAAGGTGAAAGCCCGGCGTCTTCAATCGCCTTCTGCATCACAACAGCCATCGTTGCACTTTCCGGCTGAGTGATATGACTGCCATCTGAATTGCTGGCAAAGCCAACAATTTCTGCGTAAATCCTTGCGCCACGTGCCCTGGCATACTCATACTCTTCAAGAACCAACGTTGCTGCCCCTTCGCCAACGACCAAACCGTCGCGATCACGATCGAAAGGGCGCGGCGTTGTCTCCGGCGAATCGTTGCGACAACTCGTGGCAAACAGTGTGTCAAAAACTGCCGCACCCGGCGCGGAGAGTTCTTCAGCTCCACCGGCCAGCATCATTAGCTGACGACCAAAACGAATTGCCTCATAGGCGTAGCCAATACCCTGGCTACCCGATGTACAGGCGCTCGACGTCGGAATGACACGCCCCTTGAGACCCAGGAAGAGGCTCACATTGACGGCAGCAGTGTGCGGCATCATCTGTATATAGCAGGTAGAAGTTACCCCTTGCATCGAGCCAGACTCGAGCATGTGCCCGAAAATTCGTATCGGATCGACACTGCCCGATGACGAACCGTAAGCGATTCCCATCCGACCGTCTCGAATCGCCGGATCGTCCAGCAGACCTGCGTCGATCAGCGCCATCTCGCTGGCGCGGACAGCAAGCAATGAAACCCTTCCCATCGAGCGAATCATTTTGCGCGGATAATGCGCCGGCGTCTGGAAGTCTTCGATGGGCGCACCAAGTCGAGTATTGAGCGTATCGAAATAATTCCATTCTGACATGCGGCGAACCGCATTTCGTCCCAGGCGCAGATTGCTTTCGATCCTCTCCCAGTTATCACCCAGTGCAGTAATACCGGCCATGCCGGTAACAACCACGCGTTTCATCAGATGATTCCCCCATTAACACCGAGAACCTGTCGCGTGATATACGACGCTTCGTCGGACATCAGAAACGATACCGCAGCCGCCACTTCATCAACCCGCCCGAGGCGGTTCATTGGAACGTTCTTCAATGCTTCATCCAAAGGAAAATCATCAGTCATGTCGGTTTCGATGAGACCCGGCGCAACGCAATTAACGGCAATCCTGCGACTTGCCAGTTCGGCCGCCAGTGCCTTGGTAGCCCCGATCAGCCCCGCCTTGGCCGCACTGTAGTTTACCTGCCCACGATTTCCGACGATCCCGGAAACCGAAGCCAGAGTGACGATACGGCCACCAATCTTCATGCGTACCATGGGCATTGTCAGCGGGTGGACAACATTGAAAAATCCGCCAAGACTGGTATCGAGCACGCTGTCCCAATCCTCGCCGGATAGTGCCGGGAACGCATTATCTCGAGTAATACCGGTATTGCAAACGATGCCATAGAAGGCCCCATGTTCTGCAACAACTGTTTCGAGCACATCACGGCTGGCCGTTCGGTCACAAACATCAAATCGCACCACGTCGGCCACACCTCCGGCAACAAGTATTTCAGCAACGACCGCTTCTGCCTCGGCAGTGCGGCTACGGCAATGTACAGTAACCGCAAAACCGTCACGTGCAAGGCGCAAGGCAATTGCTCGACCGATACCACGGCTCGATCCGGTGACCAGAACGCGTCGGAGCTTCATGAAAGGTTTCCTTGCACAAAACGTTCAAAATCTTCAGGTTCATAGACTTTCAGCGTTGAATTTGCCAATGGTATATTGTTACACTCGATAGCCCCGATATAGGCACCCATTCCGCTGGGATCGTTAAAGAGCAAATCCACTCGAATACTCAGCACTCCCCCAGCGGCAAAGCTTGCTACCGACGAACGATAACTGTTCGTCCCAAGAAGAGCACCCATTTTGGGTGACGAGCCTTCAAGCCTCTTCATCAACGCAACATGGGCAGCTACTGTCTGTGCCATCAGCTCTAGTCCAATCCACGCCGGCATGTGTCCCGAACTGTCGACATACCAGGCATCATGGCGCGGTGTGTACTCCGCGACGGCCATGCTGCTTTCAAAAGCAATCACCCGGTCAATAAAAAGCATCGTGCCGCGATGGGGAATCAGCTCCTTGATAGGTGGAATGTGTGTTGTTAAAGGCATGTCAAGAACTCGACTATCGTTTGTCACCAAGCAGCAGACTGGCATTGCTGCCGCCAAATGCAAAGGAATTACTCATGCAGACACGATGGGCACTTCGACCAAACCGCTGCCCGGCCTTGATGAGATCGAGCGATGGCAGACCCGGATCGGCTTCGCCATCCCAAAGGTGAGGAGGCAGACGGCCGTCCCGGAGCGCCAGCCAGCACAAACCCAGTTCGGTTGCGCCAGCCGCTCCAAGGACATGCCCGGTC
This sequence comes from Accumulibacter sp., assembly GCA_020049495.1. Classification (GTDB taxonomy): domain Bacteria; phylum Pseudomonadota; class Gammaproteobacteria; order Burkholderiales; family Rhodocyclaceae; genus Propionivibrio. The sequence goes on along the minus strand of JAIFKU010000043.1, from coordinate 22,866 downwards.
AGCGGCTTCGTGCCGCTTGCTGCAATCCCTTGCGGGAAGACGCGGCTGATTGCACGGCTCTCCATTTCGTCGTTCTTTGACGTGGCGGTTGCATGCATGTTCAGATAATCGACCTCTCCCGCCGGTAATCCGGCGTCCGCTAAGGCCGCGCGCATGGCTGATTCCGCGCCAAGGCCTTCGGGCTGAGGTGCCGACATATGGTAGGCATCGCTACTCTCTCCAACACCGAGCAGTTCAAACTCGGCTTCATCCTGAGTCATCATGAATAGCGCGGCGCCCTCACCGATATTGATGCCCGCACGGTTCCGGCTCATCGGATTGCAAATTACAGTCGTGGTTGACTCAAGGGCAGCAAAACCATTGATGGTGAGCTTGCAAAGCGAATCGACGCCCCCGACCAGGACGACGTCACACAGCTTGTGGCGCAACAGATTGCGTGCGGAAACGAAGGCTTTTGCGCTTGACGTACAGGCGGTGGACACGCAGTAAGCCGGACCGGAGACGCCCAGATGTCGGGAAAGAAAATTCGCCGGCATTCCCAGTTCCTGCTGGACATAGCTGAACTCTGAAGGCAATGCACCGTGGGCTCGGTGTGCGGCGATAGCTGCCTCACCTTCGGCAATGCCAGAAGTACTGGTTCCCAGCACGACGCCAACCCGCGCATTTCCGCATCGATTAATTGCCGCGTCCACGTCATTCCTGATTTGCGACAGCGCCATCAGCAACAAGCTGTTGTTACGACACGCATAAGCTGACAACGCTTCAGGAACCTTTGGAAGCACACCGCGAACTCGGCCTACACGGGCCGCACCGGTCGGCAACCAGCCTGTCTCAAGCACCATGCCGTCTGTATCGCCGGAAAAAAGCCGAGATGCGATCTCATCGAGACCGTTCCCGAGTGCATTGATGATGCCAAGGCTTGGCAGGTAAACCTTTTCACTCATTTAGTAGTTTGGGTATTCAGAGTCTTGACGTCGATTTCAAGCTGAGCCGAAGGAAATACGATACGCATATCGCCGCTGGGTGGCCGACCGCCAGTATAGCTGACCTCAATGACCACGTTCCCTCCTTCCAGAACGCGCCGTTGCCCCATACTTTCCTGCACAACAATAGTCGCGTCCAGACCGGCGCGGACGCTGTCTGCCGGCCATAGTGCAAGTTGCAAAAATGCAAGGAACAATACTGGCTCAAGACGTTTATCCGGGAGCACACCCGCTCTTGCCTCGCGGTTGTCATAACTCGCCTGTACCAGCGTCTGCCCGAAAGGTGTCAGCCCGGCAAAGCGCATGCCGAAAGCATCAACCTCAAGCTCAACGACCATCGTTTCGCGCAGCCCGTTTAAAGTGAGCTCAACCTTTTGTTGTACATCGAACGGCATGACCGCCGTGGTCGGCTGCAGGCAATAGCGCACGTCGCCGGGCAGTTTCGCACATCGCGGATCACTGAGGCTGCAGGCCGTGGTCATCAACAACGGAAGAAACAGCAGGCTTGAGAGCAGGCGCTTCATGCAGATTCTCGCTCGCTGAAAACCAGGACCATCGGTGCCAGCATTACGGCAATCCCGATGCCCAGCAACAGGGTCAGTCCAAACCCCGCGAGGGCCGGCATCGAACTGAAGGCGAGCAGGCCGAATGAAAGCAGGGTCGTTCCGGCAGACAGCAGGACGCCGGCCAGCGTTGCCGCTGCACGCACGCCGCCTTCACACAGAAATATGGAGTAATTGACTCCGACCCCCAGAACCAGCATCAAACCCATCAGGTTGAACAGTGTAAGCGGTATAGCAAGATAGCCGAATATGCCGAGCGACAGCACCATGGCCAGCGCGGTCGGCATCAACACAACCAGAGCCTGACGCAGACCATAGCGCAGGCATAATACGCCATAGACCAGAGCTACCGCAGCGATCAACCACAATGCACCCCACTGGCGATAAGCGCGGAACAAATGTGACACGCTACCCGCCTTGTCAACGAATGTAATGCCAGGAACTCCGGAAGCAATGGTTTCAAAATGCGTCACATCGCGAATGCCTTGAGGCAGGACGACGGAAGCAAACCCGGTATCAACACGCCCCAGCCAGAGGTAGCGGAAGGGTAGGGATACGGGTGATTGCAGCCAGTCTTCAAGCCGAAGGACTGAAGCGGATGAAGCCTTGAATTCGCCAATCAGTCGATCAGCGATTTCGTCTCGAAGGCCTGCCTGGGCAAACATTTTCCTCAAGCCGGCTTCGTCTGCAAATACCCTATCCGACCATAGTGCGCGGTTCTGCCTTTGCCGCGCCTCCGACGGAACGAAGACCGAAACGCTCTGAAATCCGCTGATATCGCCCCGTGCAGACAGCAAGGCAAGGCTCGCTGCCAGCCTTTCCTCGTTGGCCAACACCACATCCGGCGTTGCCCCCTCAACCAGAAAGAATTGGCTGCTGTTGCCGAAACCGGTCAGTTCGCGAATCTTTTCTTCCTGTGCAAGCAGTGCGGGAGGACGGGAAACGAGGAGACGAACATCGTCATTGCCGGTGAGTTGAATCCAGCCTGGCATGGCGCAACAAAGCAAGATGGCGGTAATGACCAGGCAAATCCGCTGGCTGGCGTTCGCCTGCCACCACACCAGAAAGCGCTGCGGAATGGCGACCGCCGCCTCGGGATCGCGCCGGCTCGGCTGTTTCAGCAGCCAGGGCAACAACAGAAACACCGTCAGCCAGGCCGCTCCCAGGCCGACCAGAGCAAACAGGGCGATCTGGGAGAGCGCCGGAAATGGCGCCAGCATCAATGCGCCATAGCCCAGCATGCTGGTCGTCAGGGCGACGATTAATCCGGGAGCAATGCGCCGCAAACCGGCCATCGGCTCCCATGCTGCACCTGCGCCAAGCTGCGCGGCAAAGTACTGGATCGCATAATCGATCGCCTCGCCAATCAGGCTGGCGCCGAACACCAGCGCAATCAGATGCAGTTCACCATACACCCAGACAGTAACAACAACTGCTGCAGCAATGCCAAAACCAACCGAAAGCACGCCTAGCGCCAGCGGACGCAAAGACCGGAAAACGAGATAGAGCAATAGCAGCATGCCGATCAGCGAACCCGTACCAATCAAATCGACCTCTTTTTCCGCGCTCGCACGGGCGGCTCCGGCATAGAAGACCGAACCGACACGCAGCACCTCAGTTTCCGGGTATTCCTTGAGCAACATCCGTACCGCCTCCGCAACCGCCGCGGTTATACGGCGCTGTATATCGCTGTCGTAGGCGGATCCCGGCAGGTCTGCTGAAACGAAAGCCCAGAGCTTCCCTCTATCGCGCGTGACAAGCAGGCCGTTTTCTGCGTCCAGTTTAAGACTCTTCAACGGAAGCTCAGCCAGCCAGGCATCGCTCAAACCTAAAGGGTCTTCGGCCAGCGGAAGCGTCAGACCGAGACGGATAGGTGTAAAAAGCTTGCGCTGCAAGCGCTCTTCAATGCGCCCAGGACCGGCTGAGAATTCCACACGATCTGACTCGCTCAAGAGATTGAAACGAAAATTCCGGTAAAGCCCCGTAAGTTGCTTCTGATCAAACGGAGGAATCTCTGCGACGACCTGCCGAAAAGCGTCGGCCTCCCTTAACAGCGAAGCAAAGCGCCGCGCCGCGTTTCCTGCCGTTCCCGACGACGGGTGCCCGATCAAGAAAACGATCCGATTACCGGCCGCATCGGCGAGCTTGCCGACGGCCTGCTCCGCCAGAGGATTGCGTTCGGTTGGCGGCAACAGCGCCAGCAGGTTGGTTTGCAGGGGAATCTGCCCGGAAAATTGCACAGTGCCGCCTATTGCAATGACGACAGCCAACGCTAGCCAAAGCAATGCACGCCAGCGCATGGCGTTCATGGCTTGGCGGAAACCGCGGCATCACTGCCGAAAAGCTGCAATTCGGCCTCACTTGGCACGCTGGCCCCTTGCGCATTACGCAAGCGGATTTGGATACTGTCACCCCCGGGCTCGCTGATCGTGATGCCCTCGACAAAGCGCGCACCGTCAAGCCGCATCACCGTCAAAAATTGTGCGATCTGCGCCTGACGGGGTTTGAGTTCAAGTTCCCACTTACTGGCATCACCCTTTATCGCAAGGTCAAAATACTCTTGCAGTGCGCTTGTATTGGCTCCAAGCAGGGCACGGAAAACCCTGCCTACTTGCGCCAGACCCGGGACTTCGCGCAGTCCCCGCTCACGACGCACACCATCGCTGCCAATCTCGACGATCCTTTCCTCGCCGAGTACGTAGCTCATGCGATAGGGTTGCTCGATCTGCCACAAAACCCCGTGACTGCGGGAAAAGGTCAACCGCCCGGTGGTCACCAGCGGACGTTTCAATGCCGCCATATGCTTGGTTTGCACAAAATCGGCATGTACCACAGAGTACTTCTCGATCTGCGAAGCAATCCGGGCCAAGGTATCTGATGCCATCGCAGTGGACGAGGCAATGAAACACAGCATCACGCTAAGCAACAGGTTGCGACAGGCGCTCATCGTGCACATGCTTTTTCCAGGTTGTTCAGGACTATTGCGGGAGATACGAACTGAAGTTCACGCGTTGTGGCGTCGACTGCAACCTGAACGGTGTAACCCTTGGTCAGCCTTTCTCCGCTATCAATATCACGGATGAGGTAACCTATCCTGATGCGGTTCTCGTATTCCAGCAGCGTAGCCTCGACGCGCAGCTTCTGGCTGTATAGCGCCGGGCGAACATACTTGAGATGACATTCGACAATCGGCCACAGGAAACCCGATGCCTGCATCTGCGGATAGTCGTAATCGAAGAGCCGTAACAGAGCACAGCGTGCCAGTTCGAAATATTTGAGATAGTGACCGTGCCAGGCGACGTTCATGGCATCCACGTCGTGGAAAGGCACCTCGACATCTACCGAGGCGATGAGCTTAAGCATTTGTATACAACTCCTCCCAGCGGCCTTTCCTGATCAGTCCGGTCATGCAGCGCAACTCGCTTTCCAGCGGCCTGTCTTCGTCGAGAAAAGCTGAATGTTCGGCAACATCCTGCATGAACGCTTCGACCTGCGGCATCAGTGCGGCGGATTTGATGGTGTCCAGCGTCTGGCGTAATTTAACGCCCTGTACACAGGCCAGCGTCATTGCTGCGGCTACCTGTTCGGTCAATTCCAGCACGCGCAGGCAATCGCGTGCTGCAATGGTTCCCATGCTGACCTTGTCCTGATTGTGGCATTCGGTCGAACGTGAAAAAACGCTTGCCGGCATAGTCAGTTTCAAGGCTTCTGCCGTCCATGCCGAAGAACCAATCTGGACGGCCTTGAAGCCGTGATTGATAGGCGCACGCTCTGGTGAACTACCGGAGAGGTTCTGCGGCAAACCGTGGTTGTATTTACTATCGACCAGAAGAGCAAGTTGACGATCCATCAGGTCGGCCAGATTGGCGACTGCAGTTTTCAATGCGTCCATCGCGAAAGCAATGTGTCCGCCATAAAAATGGCCCCCATGCAGAACCAGTTCCTCATCGCCGTCAATCAGCGGGTTGTCGTTGGCACTGTTCAACTCGTTCTCGATATCGCGACGCATCCAGGTCAACGCATCACGTGCGACCCCGATCACGTGCGGCGCACAGCGAATCGAGTAACGATCCTGCAAGCGGATGACTTCCGTTTCGTCTGAATGCAGATCATCAAAAATCCAGGCCGCTGCTTCGTTCTGCCCGACATGTGGTTTGGAGGCAAAGAGCCGCGGATCGAAATGTCCGCGATTGCCCTGCAAAGCCACCGAAGCCAGAGCGGTCAGGCGACAACACAGGCGCGTCAGGTTATCCGCACGTTTCCAGGCGAGACAGGCCAGACCTGTCATCACGGCCGTACCGTTCATGATCGCCAAACCTTCTTTCGGCGCCAGTTTGAGCGGCACCAGCCCAAGTTCGCCCAAGACCTCGTATGCGCCACGCCGTTGTCCGGCAAAGCGTACATCGCGCTCTCCGATCAACGCGGCGGCCACATAGGAGAGCGGCGTCAAATCGCCGCTGGCACCGACAGAGCCTTCAGTCGGTATGAACGGCAATACACGATGCCTGAGCAGCGCGGCCAACTGTTCAAGCAACTCCCAGCGCACGCCCGAATAGCCTTGCGCCAGCGAATTCAATCGACAGACAAGTACCGCCAGCGTTGCCTCGTCATCGAGATACTCACCAAGACCGCAGCCATGAAAGCGCGTCAGATGAAGTGGCAGTTCTGCAACCAGGTGCGGCGGAATGCTGGTCGTACAGGAATCACCGTAGCCGGTATTCACGCCATAGACAATACCGTTGTTGGCCAACAGTCGCTCAAGATAGTCCGCGCCACGCTTGATGCGTCGCATAAACTCCGGCGCCTCCGAGAGCAAAGCGAATGCATTGCCTCTTGCCACATTCAGTACATCTTCAATGCGAAGCCGTCGCTCACCGATAGTGACCGTTTGCAGTGTGGGTTTGCAGGAAATGCCAGCGTCCATGTTCAGGCCTTATCGGAAGAAGAAGCGGCAGCCTGCCGCCAGAAATCATAAAAATTGAACCACTGCTCGGGAGCCTTCAGGCAGTAATGCTCAAGGCGCCTGGCATACTGCTGCATATAGCCCTGCAATCGTTCCTGACGCTGTTGACGAGGCAGATCAATGCGCTCGGCGAAAGGCTCAAGATAAATCCGGTAATCCTCACCTTCACGCAGGCAGAAGAACAGATAGACCGGACAGTCGAGCAGGTGGGAGAGGATGAAAGGCCCTTGGGCAAAAGGCGCAGGCGCTCCGAAAAACTCAACTGGGCTGACACGGCTACGCCCTCCTCCTGACGTCGGCGTCCGGTCACCGACAATTACTACCAGTTCACCCTGATCTATTTTCTCCTTGAGCAGGATTGCAGTATCTGACCCGAGTTGAGAGACCTGTATTAAATTGACACCAAAATCCGCGCTGACCTGCATCAGCAAGGCGTTGAAACGCTGTGCATGCTCCGTGTAGACAACAGCGTTGATCTTCGCACGACCTTCGCTGACAGCCAGTGCACGCGTCATTTCGAGATTGCCCAGATGCGACCCGATCAGCACCGCTCCACGACCGGACGCTAGCAGCCGCTCGAATTCGCCCTGGCTTGGGAAATCGATGATCCGGGCAGTCATATCACCCATCCACGCCGCCAGCTTGTCCAGACCGGACTGCCCGAAGGCGAGCATATGCCTGAAACATTCTAGCCAGCCTGGCTCCGGGATTCCGCCACCGCGCCACTTGTTAACCCGCCGCAGATAATCAAGCGATGCCGCCCGCGCCATGCTCCCGGTAATGAAAAAATAACCCACGACCGGGTAAAGTAACAGTCGCGCGGCACGTTTGCCAAGGACACGATAGCAAAAGAAGACTGTATGCAGCCCCAGTACGCTGCCCCGCTCGGCAAGTCGCGACCAGTGGCTTCTAACCGAATTCCTACCGAACAGTTTCCGCCACAACAGTCGCGGCATCCGAGGCAGCATCCCGATGGTCAGCCAGGTATGCATCCGGGTGATGCGAACGTTATCCCTCAGCATATCGAAATGCGAAAGTCCGTCGTGCGGGTAGATGACGCGCGTTTCGACGTTCACGAAACTCAGTCCCTCCCAGGCAAGGCGAACAAGTATTGCGATATCAAAATCCATACGCGTCGGAATAGTCACGCGACTAATCAGTTTGCAGCACGCTGCCAATGGGTACAGGCGGAAACCGCACATGGAATCACTGTTAGCGAGACCCAGTGTCTCAATGCACACCCAGAAATGCGTCAGGAAACGGCCATACAAGCGGCCCAAGGGTACCGAGTCATCGTAGATTGGTTTCCCGCAAACAACACTTTCAGGATTGGCCGCGCCTAATTCCAGGAAACGCGGAACATCGCCGGTATCATGCTGGCCGTCAGCATCGATCTGAAGCGCATGGCTGAATCCCTCCTGAAACGCCTCGTGCATGCCGCGCATGACAGCTGCACCCTTGCCCTCATTCTGAGGCAGGCGAAACAGACGGACCAAAGGAAATTCAGACACCAGCCCGGCAAGGGTGTCCTGCGTCGTCTCATCGCTTCCGTCATCGATGATATAGATCGGCAACCGATACGCCGCAAGGCGTTCCACCGTACTGTGAATGCTTCGCCAGTGGTTGTAGATCGGAATCAGCAGACACGGTGTGAAGGTCATTGAGCACCGCCAAACACGATGCGACCACTGGAATACTTGCGCTGGCGGGTCAAATATAAGAAATCCAGACTCCTTGTTCCTGCATCCCACCTGAACGTTAACTGAAGTTTGACATCTGGTAGAACCAGACCCATGAACTTGATTTTTTCCAGTGCCGAAAACCTGCCGTCCAGAGTATAGTATTGGCGAGCAAAATGAATTGCCCAGTCAATCTGGACGATCCCCGGCAGGACGGATAATCCGGGGAAATGGCCCGAAAAATGGCTGATCAACGGCGTCACGTGCAGATCAAGCACAATCTGACTGCTCCCATCAGGTTTGTGATGTGCGTGCAGAACCTCCGGGTACAAAACAACATCTCCATCAACGGCAAACAGCGCCGTTAACGCAGCACGAGAAACTTTCCCTCGTTCGTTGATCGGCAGTTGATCAGGAAAGCGCCAGTGGCGCGGTAGCAAGACCGGCTCATAGTGTTCTGCCAAATGTTTGCGCACGGCTTGCACCAATGACCGCCGGCCCTGCAGTGCGAGTTGCTGCCGGCCTTCGTCCGTCAGTACAAGCACTGCACCAAGGGTTTGCCGGCGCCCAGCCAGCGGGACGACAGCGGATACACCAACCCAGGCATGCGCATTCAGGTGCGATTCCATGTCCGGCAGAGAAAGCCGCTTTTCTTCAATCTTGACGATGCGATCAAGCCGACCGAGCAAGCGGAAACGTCCGTCAGGCATCAACTCAATACTGTCGTCCATTTCCCGACACGGTTCGCTGCCCAGGAAAGGGGAACGGAGAAACAGTGCGCTGCTCTCCGAACAACCGACGTCAATGCCTGGAAAGGGTGTCCACAGTTCAGCGCCCTCCCCGCCAGTCTGACGCCGCCAGGCAATGCCTCCGGACTCCGTGCTGCCAAACACTTCGATCGGCGCCAGCCCCAGTTGCTGAAAAAAAGCTTTGGCCGCAGTCGCCGGCAAAGCACCGCCAGATGAAAACACAGCTCTTAATTTTGGCCCAAATGCGGCGAGAGGCACTAACTCGGGGAGGCGTGCAAGTTGTGCCGGACTTGATACAAGCGCGGCTTCACCCAGCACAGTCAAACGCTCTTCAAGTGTATCGGGATGAGCACAGGTCACTGCATCGAAAACCCGACCCGCTGCGAGCGGCCAGAGCAAGCGAAATAGAAGCCCGTAAATATGCTGATGAGGTGCTGTCGCGACGATTGCGGAGGAACCGAGCAGCGCTCCCCAAAGGGATTCAAGGACTTCGATCTCGGCCTCAAACTGTGCCAAGGTTTTCCGAACCCGCTTGGCTTCGCCCGTACTTCCCGAGGTATATAGATCAATAACCGTTTCGTGCGGATCCAGTGCTGCCAGATTGTTTTCCGCTAGTGCGACTTCTATCTCCTCATCCCGGAGTTGAGCGTCGAACACGTCGGCCAGCATGGTCAGGGTTCCCGCTTGCGTATTCGGCGGAATCACGACCTGTTTGCCAGCGCAAAGCAGGGCAAACAGTTTGATGGCAAAACACTGCGGATCATCACCAGCGAGCAACCAGCGCGACTCTGTACGCAGTTTCAACCGATTCGCCACAGCCGCCACCCGGCCAGCAAATTCGCCCCACAACACAAGGCGCTGACCGTCGTGACAGGTCGCCTGCTCATCGGCACGTCCAGATACGAACAACGAATGGAGGGGTATGAGATCCAGGGCGCGCACCGTCAATCAGTTCTTGTGCCAACGAAATAGCGACGGAAAAGCCACTCGCCCGCGAGCAAAGCCCCCATCAATAGATAGGCAATGAAACCGTTGTACAAGGCCCATATTTCGCGGCTGGCGTAAAGTGCCGTACCGGCAGCAATTGCGCCGTTAGCAACAAAAAACGCACACCAGACTTGTGTCACGCGCCGCGTGTAACGAACACCTTGCGGAGGAAGGTCAGGCTCACCGATCCGGGCAAATCGTTCGACCATTGATGGTGGACAGATCAGCGACAGCGCGAACAACAACAGCATCCCGAAGTTCATTGCCGCAGGATAGAAACGCAGAAGCAACTCGCTGTTGGTCAACGCCGTGGCGCCGGCTAGCATCAGCAAGCCCGCCAACACGCCCAGATCAAGTCGCGACAGATCGGAGAGCAGTTGTCCGGCATCACGGAATCGACGCAGCATGAGCGTACAAGCGATGAGGATTGCCACGTAACGCGGCTCCATGATTCGCAGGCCAAAGAATATGGCCATGGGATACATGAGCCACAACAACCCTTGCATCGGGAGTTTTCGGCTCATTAGCATCGTCCTGAACAGGAGCCAACAATCAGACCGCGAGTAACTGTTTCACTGTAGTCACCACGTCACCGATGCTACGAACAGTCTTGAAGTCTTCCGGCTTTATACGTTTACCGGTCAATTCCTGAAGCTTGATCGCCAAATCGACGGCATCAATGCTGTCGAGATCGAGTTCTTCGAAGAGCATCGCTTCCGGAACCACACGCTCCGGGCTGATTTCAAACGCTTCCGAGAGAATCGCCTTGAGCTTCTCCAGAATATGTTCATCAGTCATGGTTTTCCCCTGTTATCGTCAAATACAGAAAGCAGATCAAGCGGCCTGAACATGACTTTGCACGAATCGCGCCAAGTTACTGACTGAACGGAAATGTTCACGATTTCCGGCATCGCTGGCTTCTAGCTGCAACTGATATTTCTTTCGCAAAGCAATCCCCAGCTCAAGTGCATCTATCGAGTCCAGGCCGAGGCCCCCATCACCAAACAGAGGGGCATCGTCGCTAATATCGGCGGGGGTTGTGTCTTCCAGATCAAGCGCTTCAATGATGAGGCGCTTGATTTCAAGCTTCATTGCGTCCATTTCGAAAGTTCCCGGATGAAATATGTTTCAAAGGCTTGTGTCAGTTTTCGTGCCGCGATCGTTTGCAGTTCACCCGGCTTGCTCCACCGTTCCAGTTGCAGCGGCTCAAGCACCTCAATACGCAGATTAAAGGGTCGATGCGGAATGTGATACCACTTCTTGCATTTTGTCAGGGTACTTGGATTACAGTCAATCAGCACCGGCAGGATCGGCATACCGCTGCGCAGCGCAATATAGGCGGCGCCACGCTGAAAATTCAGCGGCTCGCCGGGCTGGGAACGCGTGCCTTCGGGAAAAATAATCAGAGGATGGCCTGATTTCAGATCATTGGCACACTCATTGATCAGACTGTCCGAATCCGAATTGCTGATATAGCCCGCAGCTCGCACCACACCGCTTAAAAACAGATTCCCCCATAGTGCCTGCTTGACTACGCAGCTGGCACTGGGCATCAGGGAAATCAGCGCTACTACATCGATGAGCGTCGGATGATTAGCCAGTACCAAGGCGTTTCGGCAGTTGCGCAGCCTCTCGGCACCGACAACTTCCATACGCATGATGCCAACCTTTTGCATCAACCAGAGAAAGGCACCGAAGGACTTGTGAATGACTCTGCGGATTCGCTCCGACCGTGACTTCCCCGGAAAAACGCGAACGACAGGAAAAACAAAAGTCCAGAGGGCAAATCCACCAAGTCCGAATACCACGAAACAACCTCCGGTAGCCACGAGTCGCCAGCAGTAATTCAGGCTGACCATCACCTGCACTCCTTTTCCCAGAACCATGTCTTACCTGCGTCGTGCCAATCCGCATGACCCTGTTCGAGGCAACGTACAAAAGCGCGTGATTGAGCTTCATCACTCGGGATGTCATTGTTGCTTGAAGTTGTGCAGTGAATATGCATCTCGGCCGAAGTCTGGAGCAGTAAACCCACAGCATGGGTAACGTTACGGTGCTGATCATCCTGCCCGTACACTGCCGGCACAGACTCGTCGGCATAGATAAACAACACTGGTAGCTGCGGATTGCTGGCCAATTGCAAACCGGCTTCTAGCAACCCGTAACCAAAACTCGAACAACCAGCCGAAATCGCTGTGGAAGGTGCGACGTTCTTCTGCAATATCGAAAACAATCCGGCACTGGCATTGAGCACGGACATGCTGAATACGGCAGGAGACAGCGCCTCCTTTTCAGCAAGGCTTTCGAGCATGGTCACTGTACGCGCCAATTCGCCATGCTGTGAGGCAAAGACAAAGCGTGCATTTGGAATGTCATGTGCACAGTCGTAGGCAACACGGAGTGACATTCTGGCAAGAGAACTCAGACGACGCCGTAGCAAGGGTTCGACAAAGCTGACGTCAGGCGCCGAGACTGAACCGACCGGAGATATGCACGGATCCCACACGAACCAGCGTGCAACCGGGAAAATCATCGATGGAACAACATTTGGCACATCAAGTTCTCACGCAAAAGAACCACCCCGAGAAAATGAGGCATGTGGATTAAATCAAAAAAGTCTGTATTCTTTATGTTTTTGTACTAAAGTACTGAGGCCAAGCGCGAGAATTATACTCGTTGCAGTATTGTTTAGCTTCTTGTTCTTAGAACCTTTTTTCTGACAAATTGATATTCTTTTTTCCGAACAGGTGAGAACTCATGGTATCTAAAACCCAACTGACGACCATCCTACTTGGCCTTCTGTTACTTGGCGGATGTGCTACCAGCCGTAGTGTGCTCGACATTCCGCCTCCTGCTTCGAGCAACATCGCCCAACCCAATGGGAAAGAAGTCTTCATCAACACCGCAAGTGACAAACGTGTTTTTGAGGCCAACCCTTCGATTCCGAGCATTCCGTCGCTCGACCCAAGCGAGGAGCAGAACGACAAGGTTAGACTCCGTTCAATCGCACGCAAGAGAAACGGTTTTGGCAAGGCTCTGGGCGATATCCTGCTTAAGGAAGGGCAGACTGTCGAATCATTAACCACTGCCTCCATTCGCCAAGCCTTTATCGAGAAAGGTTACCGGGTTGTGGACAGCAAGGACAAGGCCACCGAGAGTACCTATGTCGTCGATGCCGATATTGCCAAATTCTGGTCCTGGATGAATCCCGGCTTCTGGGCCATCACATTGAGTACGGAAATTTCGACCGGAATCAGCATCAAGTCGCCACAGGGAACAGACAAACAGACCGTATCCGTCAAAGCCGCCGATAACTATCAAACGGGGGTGGAAGGCAACTGGATCGAGGTTATGAACAAGGCTTTACGCGCTTACATCGACGACCTTAAAACCAAACTCAAATAATTGCCTGAACCGATGCACTGATAGCACCACAAAATTAGATGCAAGCGTTCACTTGAACGACCGGACAACGCGATTAACCCGGGAGCTTTGATGCCCCCGTTTTTCATCTGACCAATGAAAAACGGTTAATTGGCCGAGGGATGAACCCCCAGCACCCACACCATCCCGGAGAAGGTGAAAAAGGACAATACCGTGGACACCATGATGATGCTGGCGATGCGGCCGGAATCGGCGCCGAAGCGTTCGGCGAGCATCGAGACGTTGCTGGCGCTGGGCAATGCGGCAATGAGGATGATGATCGTAAACGTCTGCGCATCAAGCGGGAAACCCAGTCCATCCGCGACGCGGGCGCCCAGGAAAATCAGCAGGGGATGTATAAACAGCTTGACCAATGCCACAGGAACGTAATCCATCAATAGACTGCGATGTGTCGCCTTTACCGCGTTGCGCGCGAGAATCGCGCCTATCGTAAAAAGCGCAACCGGCGATGCCGCATCTGACAGCAAGTCAATCGTTTTCCATACCGGGTCCGGCAGGGTCAAGCTTGACATGCCGAACAGGACGCCGGCAACAATTGACCACAACATGGGGTTCAAGGCCGCACCCCTGAGTGAGCGTACGCTGGCAAGCAGCAGAGCGGACATGGAGCGTGGCTGGCCGGTATTGCTCTGCACATGGGCTATTGACATACAGAGCGGACTGATCAGTATCTGGTCAATAAAAAGGGTGACGATGATGATCCCGACGGCCTTTTCACCGAGCAACGCCAGAAGCAGCGGGATGCCCATGAATCCGCTGTTGGAGAAAACGGCAGCCATCGCCCCGAAAGCGGCATCCTTGATGCCGATGCGCTCATTGCGACTGGTCACTACGGTCACCGTGACCAGCACTACCCCACTGACCGAATAGAGCACAGCCAATGGCACGTCAAATAGTTGCCCGATCGGTGTCGCTGAACCGAAACGGAAGAGCATGGCGGACAAAGCAAAATACAGCACGAACGTGCTGAGTCCGGGAATTGATTCGATCGGCAGCAGACCGCGTCGCGTCGCCACGTAACCGCACAGCACCAGGGCAAAGAAAGGAAAGGTGACCGACAGGATGGACTGGAGATGCTGCATTGGCAGTCAGGCGCCGGTCATCTGTTTGTCTCGCGCCTGAACAGCAGCCAGCCGGCAACGGCGAACAAGGCGAGGAAACACACCACCGACCAGTTGGCCATGGAGAGGCCAAGGAATATCCACTCCTTGTTCGTGCAGAAGCCGGTCACCATGAACATCGACGGCCACTGCATACCGAGCCAGTTTACAATCTGTTCGACCAGCGTCGGATCGCCGAAGCCACACTCGTTTGCCTGCTGCGGGGCATATTGCATCCAGCTCTGTTGCAGGGCGGTGGCCATGCCACCAACGGCCGTCAGCGCGAGCAGAACGCACCATAGCCTGCGCCAGCCGGGCAGCAGCGCACCGCACAGGGCAACGAAGGCCAGCACCATGTAGAGCAGGCGCTGGAAGTTGCACAGATGGCACGGGTGCAGTCGGGCCCACTCGCCGATGACCAGCCCGGCCACCAACAGGCCAAGCGAAGCCATAGCCAGCAGAATGAAAACGATTCGTGTGGAAAACCGCATATACAATCTCGATCAGGTCAATGAACAACTGCGCAGGTGCAGCGGGATTTCCCGCAATTGTCGCACACCCGGGTATCCGCCCGCAGGTAAAGCACCTTTCCCATCCGCGGCGTGATCGGGTATATTTTCCTGTGGAGTTTGTCCCGTGCCCGCAACCCGTTATGATAGAGCCATGAAAACACGCATATTGCTGGTCGAAGACGATGAGCGCCTCGCCGACCTGACCGCCGAATACCTGCGCAAGAACGATTTCGAAGTCACCATCGAAACACGTGGAGACACCGCCGAAGCGCGGATTCTGCACGACGATCCGGAACTGGTCATGCTTGATGTCATGCTCCCCGGTAAGGATGGCTTCGAGGTCTGCCGTGCCGTACGAACGCGCTACAAGGGCGTGATCCTGATGCTGACGGCACGCGATGAAGACCTCGACCAGATTCTTGGCCTTGAGCTCGGCGCCGACGATTACATCGCCAAGCCAGTGCAACCTCGTCTTCTGCTGGCGCGCATCAAGGCCCTGTTGCGGCGCTCGCCGGGTGCCGCCAACCCGGCCGACGAGAGCCCCGGGGCGGACACGGAGGCGGAACTGACTTTCGGCAGTTTCCACATCAGCCAGGCCACGCGCAACGCCCAGTTGGGTGACGACGCCATCGACCTGACCACTGCCGAATTCGATCTGCTCTGGCTGCTCGCCCGCCACGCCGGCAGCATCCTGTCGCGCGACGATCTGCTGCAGCAGTTGCGCGGCATCGGTTTCGACGGCCTGGACCGCTCGATCGATGCCCGCATCTCGCGACTGCGCCGCAAGCTTGGCGACGACCCGGAAAACCCGACACGCATCAAGACGGTACGCGGCAAAGGTTATCTGTTCAGCAAGCATGACTGGCAATAGCCGAAACAGCAGGCTGCTGGCCATTCTCGGCCGCTACAAGCCGATTCCCTGGCGCGGCCGCTACAGCCTGTCGCGACTCTTCTTCAACTTCTACCTGCTGGTGATGGGCTCCTTCGTCGCCATCGCCTTTTTCGCCGATTTTGTCATCTCGACCGCCGTCAAGGGCATTACCGACGATTACACCGCCCGCTTCATGCGTGGCACCATCGTCCTGATCGAAGACGAGCTGTTTCGCAAGCCACGCTCTGAATGGCCAAAGACGATCAAGGCACTTGACGACAAGTTTGCCTACAAGCTCAATATCGTCGCACGCTGGACGATGAAGCTCCGTCCCAGGCAAGCAGAGAAACTCGATGCCGGCGAGCTGGTGATCGATGCCGATGGCGATGTCCTCTACCACCGACTGAAACAGACCCCCGAGATTCTGGTCGTCGGCCCGCTCTCACCCGACGCCAATCCGGATCGCCCGCGGGCTCTCCCGCTTGAGCTGCGCATTCGCCTGCTGACCTGGAGCCTGATCGGCCTGTGCCTGGCCATCGCCGTGTGGTTCTGGGTGCGCCCCGTGTGGCGCGACCTTGAAGCCCTGCGACAGACGGCACGGGCGCTCGGCGAAGGTCATTTTGACGCACGCGCCCCGGAAGCGCGCAGCCGGGCCTTCGAACTGTTGACCGAAACCCTCAACGGCATGGCGGAACGCATCCAGCGCCTGATTGCCACGCAGAAGGAACTGTCGAGCGCCATCTCGCACGAACTGCGCACGCCGATAGCGCGCATGCGCTTCGCCCTCGAAATGTGCTCGGAATCTGACAGTATCGAGGATCGCTCACGACTCTGGCAAATGATGGGTGTCGACCTTGACGAACTCGATAACCTGATCGATTCCAGCCTGACCTATGCCCGTTTCGAACGCGAGCAACCCGAACTGCATCTGACCCCGGTCGAACTGGCGCCCTGGCTGGAGGACGCAGTGGATTCCATGCGCATACTCGGTCGCTCGCTTGAGCTGAGTGTCGATAGCAGCGCGCTGCCTTCCGCCCAGCGGGTCGAACTTGACCTGAAATCCATGCCCTATGCAGTGACCAATCTGCTGCGCAACGCCATCAAGTACGCCAGGAAAAGGATCAGCGTCAGTGCCGAGGTCGCTGGCGACCGCATCCGGATCCATGTCGACGACGATGGCATCGGCATCCCGCCGGAAGAACGCCAGCGCGTGTTCACGGCCTTTACCCGCCTTGATCGCTCGCGTGACCGCGCTACCGGTGGCTATGGCCTGGGGCTGGCCATCGTCCGGCTGGTTCTGGAACAGCATGGCGGTAACGTATCGGTCGATGAATCCCCGCTCGGCGGGGCACGCTTTACGCTGAGTTGGCCGTTGTTACAGAGCGTCACGCAAACCTGACGAAGTCACTAAAGACACGCAATCAGCGCCCGACTATGATCGTTCCATTCGATGCCAATACGGATGGAGAAGCTCGGCATGACCCAATACAGCCTGATTCGCAAAGATTTTCTCGTCAACGCCCGCCGCTATTTCCTTGCTTCTGACACGCTGACTGAAGCGAAACAGCGTCGTGGTACTTGCACTCACCAACACCCGACCGCCCGCGTCATCATCAGGGCCCCGGCTCGTTTCATGGGTACAGCGGCTTGAATGCCATGATCACGCCGCCGCCGACGTTCCCGCTTGCCGAAGGCATCGGTGTTTTCGTCGGAGTCGTGGCCTGGGATCTTCTGGCTGACGGACATCTGGAGCTCATCAAGGCCCTGCTGATCGCCGCCCCCTGCACGCTGGCCTGGTTTGGCGTACGTTGCTGGAAAGAGAAAAACCGCGACAAGAACCACTAGTGTTACATACCGTCACGCAAACACCGAACACGCACAACAGACACGCCGCCCGGCAATCCCTAGAATGGCCTTGTTGCTTCAGCGTCCCCCGCTGGCAATGTTTGACCCTCCCTGATCCATCGCAAAGATGGAATCTTTAATCCCGCGCCAAACCGGCGTGGGATTTTTTTTGCCCTATGCCGGCTGCTCCGGGGGCGTCGGCATGGCGCCAAGGAGACGCACTTCGCGCTGCGGGAAGGGAATCTCGATGCCGTGCTCGCGGAAGGCTTTCCAGATCGCCAGACTGATGTCGGAGCGAACATCGCCCGTACCGGCTTCAGGATCGGGCACCCAGAAACCGAGTTCCAGCGCAATTCCGCTCTCGACAAACTCGGTAAGCAGCACGCCCGGCGCCGGATCGGCGAGAACCCTCTGATGCTGCCGTGCCGCCTCGACCATCAATGACATGGCCTTTTCCAGATCGGTGTCGTAGGCTACCTGAACACTGACCACCACACGGATTCGCGTATCGGTGAACGAGTGATTGCGAACGATATTGTTCACCAGATACTCGTTGGGGATGATCACCTCGGTACCCGACAGCGTGCGCAATACGGTGTAGCGCGTGGTGATCTGCGTCACCATGCCGGAGGTCTTGTCATCAACGGCCACCAGATTGCCCAGCCGGATCGAACGGTCAAGCAGGATGATGAAGCCGCTCACGTAATTGCTGGCGATCTTCTGCAAGCCGAAACCGAGCCCGACCGCCAGTGCGCCGCTGAACACCGAGAGCGTCGTCACGTCGATACCAACCAGCGACAGACTGCATAACAGCGCAATCACCGAGAGTATTGCCTTGGCCAGCCGTGCCAGCACCTCGCGCACATTGCCGTCCATCTGCTCGGCAGCCAGCAGGCGGCTCTCGATCAGGCTGGCAAACCACAGCGCAATAAGCAGCGTGATACCAACAGTCACTGCACCATGCATCAGCATCCACAGATCGAGCGACTGCTTGCCGACCTTGAAGCTCACCTGTTCGAGCATCTCGATCACCGGTTCGGAAAGCTCGGTGATGTGCAGTACCAACCCCACCCAGATCACCAGGGTAATGTAACGCTCAAAAGTGGTCAGAAAACCGCCGTGAGAAAAAATGCAGCGCAACACATAGACCAGTATCCTGACCAGAGCCCACGTAACCAGCAGGGGCCCGGCCAGATAAAGCAGGCTGAGGTGCCCCCATTGCATCAGCAGCAGCGTTTTGCGCAGGATCAGAACTAACCCCAGCGCAATCAGAGGGAAGACGATACGCTTCAAACTGCCCGCACCGAAGGCTCTCAGCGCGCTCTGTCCGGTTCGGTCGTACCCACTGTCGCGCTCCTGCAGCCGGGACGATACCCACCATGACACGGCAAGGATCAGCGCCAGTGCCAGCACCTCCCAGTAGAACTCGGGGTGGTTGAAATCACCCCACAGTTGATGGAGCAATGCAAACATCTGTTTTTCGCTCATTGACGTTCCAGTACCGCCGCAAAAAAGCCATCGGTTCCATGGCGATGAGGCAGCAGGCGCAGGCGTTCCCCCCCATCACTGTCGCATTCAATCTCGATCTCCTGCTTGTGCAGCACCTCTGACGCTGACAGTGAAACGAATTCCGGATGTGCCGCCAGGAAGGCCGAGACGATGGCCTCGTTTTCTGCATCAAGCAAACTGCAGGTAGCGTAAACCAGGCGCCCGCCTTTTTTTACCAGGATAGACGCCGAGCGCAGAATCGCGGCCTGCTTGACACTCAGTTCGCTCACGCTGTCCAGAGTCTGCCGCCATTTCAGATCGGGGTTGCGGCGCAGCGTGCCAAGGCCGGAACACGGCGCATCGACCAGCACGCGATCCAGCTTGCCCGCCAGCCGCTTGATCTTGATGTCGTTCTCGGACTCGATGCGTGCCGGATGGACATTCGACAGCCCGGAGCGCGCCAGACGCGGCTTCAGCTTGGCCAGCCGCTTTTCGGCCACATCGAAGGCGTAGAGCCGGCCTTGCGAGCGCATCAGGGCACCGAGCAAAAGCGTCTTGCCACCGGCGCCGGCGCAAAAATCGGCAACCATCTCACCGCGTTTGGGCTGCAACAGGAAACCCAGCAACTGGCTGCCTTCATCCTGCACCTCGATGCTGCCATCGAGAAACAGGGGATGGCGGGAAAGCGAAGGTTTGCCCGCCAACCGGATGCCCAGGGATGAATAGCGGCACGCTTCTGCAACCAGCCCGTCGGCATTGAGCCGGGCCAGCACCTCGGCACGCCCGGTCTTGAGTGGATTGACACGCAGATCGAGGGGCGCCGGCTGATTGAGGCCGGCGCACAGCGCCTCCAGTTCCGGCGCAGCGAATTGTGCCTGCAAGGCGTCATGCAGCCAGTCCGGCAGATCGAGGCGCACCGCCGGCGGCAGATCGTGCAGCTTGACCGCCTTGGCCTGCGCCAGCCATTTGCCCTCGACCTCGATCAACACGGCGTCCAGTTCGCGCCGGTTCAAACCCTGCACGCAGGCCAGCGTTGCCAGCAATAGCCGTCGCGAAGTCACGTCATCAAAGCATCTGGCCGCGAGTGAGCGCTTGCGGCGCAGCACCGAATAAACCGTTTCGGCGACAAAGCCGCGGTCCGCGTGACCCAGTTCGCGGTGTTGCCGGAAGTAGCGCGAAACGACCAGATCCGCCGGAAAGGTCGAGCGCAGCAGTTCGGACAGCAGGGCTTCGGTATGGTCAAACAGGGCAGGCGTAAAGCGCATTATTCTGGACTCAGTTGGATTGCAGTGGCGACCTGGACGAGGCTGTCACCCTTGTTGTCAACAAAACGGATTTTAACCGGCAACAGCAGATAATCGTAAGCCAGCCAGAGTTCGGTCGTATTCACGCCGGGAGCGCGCAGATGCAGCGTACGTAAAACGCCGGCCGGAATCTCGATGTCCTCATCACCCAGCACTTCAAGACGATAGATCCCGTACTTCCTGCCGGTGGCGATCGGCAGGGTGCTGCCCACTTCCGGATGCGGCATGAATCCCAACTGGTAGTTGAACGAGAGAAGGTCCTGGGACCCCTGGCTCAAGATCTGCGGTGCGCCATCACCGACGCGAACGAGCATCTGCTCCCAGTCGAACGAAGCCTTTTCGCCGGCCTCCACGCCATTGCGCTTGATCGAGAAGTTCTCCGGCATCAGGCCAAAGTCGGTCAGGCGGCCCCGACTCTCCATACTGATACGGTAGGGCTTGAACAGCCACACCAGGCCGCTGGTCTCGGTCACCGAGCTGAGTCTGTAGGCCCCATCAACAATTTCCCATTCACTGATTGCCTTGCCGATCTCGAAATTACGGTCACCGTAATCGACACGGTAGTGAATGATCCCGCGCGGCGGCAAACGCGGGGGCGGCGGCACGGGATCGGATTCCGGCAAGGACGCTGCGCGCTCGGATACCGGAGACGGCGCCTCGGACTCAAGTTCCTGCAACGATGTTGCGGGTTCAGATTCGGCCTGTGCAACAAGCTCGGGAGAAGCATCGGGAATACTTAACACGGGTGTCGAACCCGGAGCAGCCTCACTTCTCCGGACAGTTGCCCTGGGTTTGGCCGAAGCCACTTTCTCGGGCTTCTTGAGCGGTTCCGCCAGGGACTTGGGCAAGGGCCTCAGCTCAGCCACCAGCGGTGGGGATTCGGGTTCGGTCGAAAAATCGATGGTCGGCCCGAACAGCGCGGCAACATGAAGGCCGAGCGAGGCGGCTAAAGCGATGAGCAGAGCGAAGGGCATGAAACCTCTACTGCGCGAATTGCAGCAGCGGCGAAATCAGCGCGTTGGCGCTTTCCTGCGCCGCTTTGAGCACTACCTTCCCATCGACCAGTTGCAAGCGGCCTTCGACAAACCAGCGTACGGCCAGCGGATAAACCTGATGCTCCTGCGCCAGTACCCGCGCGGCCAGGCTGCTTTCGTCGTCGCCATCGAGGACAGGCACCGCCGCCTGCACGATGATCGGGCCGTGATCGAGCGCCGGCGTGACGAAATGAACCGTGCAGCCATGGACCCGAACGCCCTCCTCCAGCGCCCGCCGATGCGTGTGCAGACCGGGGAAGGACGGCAGCAGCGAAGGATGGATATTGATAATCCGCCCGGCGAAATGCTGCACGAATGCATCGCTCAGAATGCGCATGAAACCGGCCAGCACGACGAGATCGGGCGCGAAAGAATCGATGGCCTCGGCCATGGCCGCATCAAAAGCCTCGCGACTGTCGAACGCCTGGTGATCGACGACGCACACCGGAATGCCTTTTGCGGCAGCCGTTTCCAGCCCCCTTGCCTGCGGACGGTTGGAAAGCACCGCCGCCACACTCACCGGCAGCGATCCCGCAGAAACGGCATCGAGCAACGATTCCATGTTGCTGCCTCGGCCGGAGATGAGAACGAAAAACAGCCGTGGCGATACTTTGCGTAACCCGCGTGATCGATCTTCCCTGCTTGTCGGCCACCACCTTGGAGAGAAAATCGAGCAGACCGATGACACGACCGAATTCGCGCTCGAAGCTCAGGTTGGGATTATTCGCATCCAGTTCATTGGACAGCAGCAGCAGTTCGCCACCGGCATTTTTCGTCGAGGACATCTTCCAGATGGCGATCTCGACGTTTCGCGCGCAATTGTAGAGTTTCTGCTCGTTCAGATCGTCAAGCACATAAAAGTCCTTCTTGTTCTCGAATGCCGCATAGACCATTCCGAGCAGCCCGGCCATCACGCCCAGTACGCGGTCGCCCTGATAATTCGGGCCGAAGGCGAACAAGGCGGCGGCACCCTCACGCCGTCCCTCAAGTTCGGGGAAATCGACGCTACCGTAAAACAGACGATCAAGCGCCGCCTCCATGCTCGGTTGCCCGGCCTTTCTCCACTCCCTCGGATTACGCCGGTAAAGCTTCTCGGCAATGCGGCGCATGCCGGCCATTACCTCAGCGCGATTGGCGTCAATGACGCGATCAATTTCGGTCTTGGCCAGATAGCGCGGGTCGAAACGGCTTTGCTTCTGCCCATCCGAACCGACGCGTGTCGCGCAGGCTGCGGGCAGCAGAAGCATCAGAAAAAGCAGCGGAACGGCAAGGCGGTTGACCATGTCCCATGATAACGCACTGAAGGCCTGCCGGACCTGACTTAAAATACAGGGGAGGCTGGAG
>JAIFKU010000161.1 GCA_020049495.1 Accumulibacter sp. | reverse complement strand
GCGTGGAATAACCACGCCGCACTTACGGCGCCTTGCGCTGCATCCCGGCCCGGTGCTTGCGTGACCGTCCGTCAAATGAGAACACACCCTAGGCCATGCGCTACAGTGGCAGAAGACTCGATATCGGCAATCTCCTGCGTTCCCGAAAAAATCCAAAACTGACGCAGTTTTGTCCGGGTTTTCAAGCCTAATGGCATAACCGACTGAATGGGAACGATTTCCCCTGATATTTCGTAGACAGGTTTGCACCGACTGGGTATGCGAAAGCGCTGACAGGACAATGCCGGGTACCGGTTGAGTGCCGTTGGCGTGGTAGAATCAACGGTTTAGTCAAGACGACAACATCGACGCCGATTTGGCATCTTGCTGGAACTATCCGGATACAAAATGGAACAGCCCGTGGAATCCTTCGCCAAAGAAACACTTCCCATCAGCCTTGAAGACGAGATGCGCCGTTCGTATCTCGACTACGCCATGAGCGTCATCGTCGGTCGCGCGCTACCGGACGCGCGTGACGGCCTCAAGCCCGTGCATCGCCGGGTGCTGTTTGCCATGCACGAACTTTCCAACGACTGGAACAAGGCCTACAAAAAATCAGCGCGCGTTGTCGGCGACGTGATCGGCAAGTATCACCCGCATGGCGACACCGCCGTCTATGACACCATTGTGCGCATGGCACAGGATTTTTCTCTGCGCTACATGCTGGTCGATGGGCAGGGCAACTTCGGTTCGGTCGACGGCGATAACGCGGCGGCCATGCGTTATACCGAAGTGCGCATGGCGCGCATTGGCCACGAACTTCTCGCTGATATCGACAAGGAAACTGTTGATTTCGGCCCCAATTACGACGGCTCGGAGCAGGAACCCCTGATCATGCCGGCGCGCATTCCGAACCTGCTGATCAATGGTTCCTCGGGTATTGCGGTCGGGATGGCGACCAACATCCCGCCCCACAATCTCAACGAGGTTATCGACGCCTGTCTTGCGTTGTTAAGTAATCCGGAAATGAGCATCGATGAACTGATCGACATCATTCCGGCCCCGGATTTTCCGACAGCAGGCATCATCTATGGCGTTGCCGGCGTGCGTGAGGGCTATCAGACCGGGCGCGGCCGTGTCGTCATGCGCGGCAAGACGCACTTCGAACCGATCAAGGGCAGCAATGATCGTCAGGCGATCATCATTGACGAACTGCCGTACCAGGTGAATAAGCGTACGCTGCTCGAAAAAGTCAGCGAACTGGTCAACGAAAAGAAAATCGACGGCATTGCTGACTTGCGCGATGAATCGGACAAGTCGGGCATGCGCGTGGTGATCGAGCTCAAGCGTGCTGAAGTGCCCGAGGTCGTGCTCAATTGTCTGTACAAGCAGACCCAGTTGCAGGACACCTTTGGCATGAACATGGTGGCGCTGGTTGACGGTCAGCCGCGCTTGCTCAACCTCAAACAGATGCTCGACTGTTTCCTTTCGCACCGGCGCGAGGTCATCACCCGGCGTACTGTTTTCGAGTTGCGCAAGGCACGTGAGAAAGCGCACATTCAGGAAGGCCTGGCGGTGGCGCTCGACAATGTCGATGAGATCATTGCCCTGATCAAGGCTTCGCCGACCCCGGCCGATGCCCGTCGCGGCCTGATGTCGCGTTTGTGGACGTCCTCGGCCGTGGCCGAGATGCTGCAGCGCGCCGCGCTTGATGCGACGCGTCCCGAGGGGCTGGGGCTTGAGTACGGGCTGTCGAAGAGCGGCTACCTGCTCTCCGAAGCGCAGGCACAAGCCATTCTCGAACTGCGTCTGCAGCGCCTGACCGGGCTTGAGCGCGACAAGATCGTTGCCGATTACGCCGAATTGCTCGAGCGCATTGCCGACCTGATGGACATTCTGGCCCGACCGGAGCGGATCAACGAAATCATCGTTGAAGAGCTGAGCGGAATTCGTGCCCAGTTTGGTGACAAGCGTCGTTCGGAGATCGTGCTCAATACGCAGGATCTGGGTATCGAGGATTTCATTACGCCGCAGGACATGGTAGTCACGCTTTCGCATACCGGTTACGTCAAGTCGCAGCCGCTAACCGACTACCGCGCCCAGCGCCGTGGCGGGCGCGGCAAGCAGGCGGCGGCGGTCAAGGAAGACGATTTCGTTGACCATCTGTTCATCGCCAATACGCATGATTACATCCTCTGTTTCTCGAATCGCGGCCGGGTCTACTGGCTAAAGGTTTATGAAGTGCCGCAAGGGACGCGCAGTGGTCGCGGCAAGCCGATCGTCAATATGTTCCCGCTGGAAGAAGGCGAGAAAATCAACGCCATCCTGTCGATCAAGGAGTTTACCGAAGACCGCTACATCTTCATGTGTACATCTCAGGGAACGGTCAAGAAGACGCCACTTTCCGACTTCTCCAACCCGCGCAAGGCCGGCATTATCGCGGTGGCTCTCGATGAGGATGACTTCCTGATTGGCGCCGAGATCACCAACGGAACGCAGGACATCGTCTTGGTTTCCGACGCCGGCAAGGCCGTGTGGTTCGATGAGGAAGACGTTCGCGCCATGGGTCGTACGGCACGCGGCGTGCGCGGCATGAAACTGGGCAAGGGGCAGCAGGTGCTTTCGCTGCTGGTTGCCGCGAACCATCAGGAAACGGTGCTGGTGGCGACCGAAAACGGATTCGGCAAGCGTACCGTGCTCGCCGACTTCCGCCATTCCGGTCGCGGCACGCAGGGGGTGATCGCCATCGCCGCCAGCGAACGCAACGGTAAGGTGGTTGCTGCCCGTCTGGTACAGGATGACGACGAAATCATGCTGATCACCACCGGGGGTGTGCTGATCCGCACCCGGGTCAGGGAAATTCGCGAGTTGGGTCGCGCCACGCAGGGGGTAACCCTGATTTCGCTCGATGCCGGCGAGAAGCTTGCCGGTCTGGAAAAAGTTGTTGAAACCGAAGATGATCAGGAAAACGGCCATGAGCCGGAGGCGGTCCAGGAGCCGGATCAGGAGTAATGCGCGGGTCACTGACTTGATCAACGATGTTTACCGACACAGTGCCGGATACAAGCCATGAGCAATGAACTCCACACGAAACTCTCGGTAGTGCGTTCCGAGATCGACAGTATCGATGCGCAGTTGATCGATCTCCTGAACCGCCGTGCCCGCTGCGCGCAGCAGGTGGGCGAGATCAAGGCTCAGCATGGCGAAGCGGGCTTCATTTATCGCCCGGAGCGTGAGGCGCAAATCCTGCGCCGGATCCAGGAAATCAATCCGGGTCCCTTGTCGAATGACAGCGTGACCTGGTTTTTCCGCGAAGTGATGTCAGCCTGCCTGTCGCTTGAACAAGCACTCGGGATAGCCTTTCTCGGCCCGCTGGGCACCTTCTCGGAAAGCGCGGCGACCCGGCACTTCGGCCATGCAGCGAACCTGATGCCGCAAGTCTCGATCGATGACGTGTTTCGCGAGGTCGAAGCGAGTCACGCGGATTATGCCGTGGTACCGGTCGAAAACTCGACCGAAGGGGCAATCGGCCGTACGCTTGATCTCCTGATGACCTCTCCGCTGAAAATTTGCGGTGAAGTGGTGTTGCGTATCCACCAGCATTTATTATCGAACGAGACATCCTTCGACAAGATCACCAAAGTCTATTCGCACGCCCAGTCGCTGGCGCAATGTCACGAATGGCTGAATCGTAGCTTGCCGAAGGCGCAGCGGATTTCGATGGGGAGCAATGCGCAGGCCGCCCAGTTCGCAGCGTCCGAAACGGGCGCCGCAGCAATTGCCGGTGAAGCTGCAGCGGAACGCTACCAGTTGCCGTTGCTGGCCAGCAGCATCGAGGACGAGCCGAACAACACGACCCGTTTTGTCGTTCTTGGCCGGCAGGAAGCGGGACCCTCCGGACGCGACAAGACCTCGCTGATCATGTCGGCCCCCAACCAGACAGGGTCGCTCTGCAACCTCCTGGCGCCGTTATCTGAGGCCGGCGTATCGATGACCCGGCTCGAATCCCGACCGGCGCGGCACACCTTGTGGGAGTACGTGTTTTTCGTCGATATCGAAGGCCATCGCGATGAGCCTGCCGTAGCGACAGCCCTGACTGAGCTGGGTCGTCGTGCGGCCTATCTCAAGGTTCTCGGCTCCTATCCGGTCGCTGTTTACTGATTTCTATCTTTACTCTTTTTCAAGGACAGCCCATGGCCCTCTGTGATCAGTCATTGCCCAATGTTCGCGCCATTTCGCCCTACCTGCCGGGCAAGCCGATTACCCAACTGGCGCGCGAAATGGGCCTTCCTGTCGAGCGCATCGTCAAGCTGGCTTCCAACGAAAACCCCTTGGGCATGAGCCCGAAGGCAAAGGCGGCGGTAGAGAAAGCCATTGCCACGCTGGAACGCTATCCGGACGATTTCGAGTTGAAAAATGCGCTGGCCGGGCATACCGGTCTGGGCATGGAGCATATCGTGCTCGGCAACGGGTCCAACGATGTGCTTGATCTGATCGCCCGGGTTTTTCTTGCTACCGGTCGTTCAGCCGTCTTTTCGCAGCATGCGTTCGCGGTCTATCCGCTGGCCACACTTTCGGCGGGGGCTGAACCCATTGCCGTGCCGGCCAGGGATTATGGTCATGATCTGGAGGCCATGCGTGGCGCTATTCGTCCGGATACGCGTTTGATCTGGATTGCCAACCCGAACAACCCGACCGGAACCTTCCTGCCGTATCCGCAGCTCAAGGCTTTCCTGCAGGCGGTGCCAAACGATGTCGTGGTGGTTCTTGACGAGGCGTACAACGAATACATCCCGCCGGCAGAGCGTGTCGATACAAAAAACTGGCTGGCGGAGTTTCCGAATCTGGTGATTACGCGGACCTTCTCCAAGATCTACGGTCTGGCGGGCTTGCGCATCGGCTATGCGCTGGCCTCGGCCGAGATTGCCGATCTGATGAACCGTGTGCGGCAGCCCTTCAACTGCAACAATCTGGCGCTGGCCGCAGCAACGGCAGCACTCGACGACCATGAATTCATGGCCAGGAGCTACGCGCTCAACCGCGCCGGCATGGAGCAGATTATTGCCGGGCTCAAGCGCTTTGGTTTCTCGCATATCCCTTCGCACGGCAATTTCCTCACGTTCAAGGTAGGCGACGCGGCCACGCTGAACCAGAAACTGCTCAAGCAGGGCGTTATCGTGCGTCCGATCGGCGGTTACGGCATGCCTGAGTGGTTGCGCGTAACGATCGGTACTGAAGCGGATAACCTGCGTTTTCTCGAAGCGCTGGACAAAGCGGTGTAATGAGCGGCTCACCAGAATTCGGCAAGGTCGTTGTTTTCGGCGTCGGCCTGATCGGCGGTTCGTTTGCCCTCGGGCTCAAGGCCGCCGGACAGATTGAGGAAGTCGTTGGCTATGGGCGCAGCATTGCCACGCTGACGCAGGCGCTGGATCTGGGCATCATCGACCGGGTTGGCGTCAATGTCGGCCAGGACGTGGCCGACGCCGATCTTGTCCTGCTCGCCACGCCGGTTGGGCAGATGCCGGACATCATGGCGCGCATTGCCCCTTATATCGGCGCCCAGACGGTCTTCACCGACGGCGGCAGCACCAAAGAGGATGTGGTCGCTGCAGCACGTGCGCATTTCGCTGAAAAAGCCGGACAGTTCGTTCCGGCGCATCCGATTGCCGGTGCGGAGAATAGTGGGGCGGCGGCGGCACGCGCTGATCTATACCGGGAAAAGAAAGTGGTGCTGACTCCGCTGCCGGAAAATTCCGTGCTTAATGTGGCGCGAGTGCGTTCGGCCTGGGAGTGGTGCGGTGCACAAGTCCATGAACTGTCCCCGAGCGAGCATGACCGCGTTTTTGCCGCCGTCAGCCATCTGCCGCATCTGCTGTCGTTTGCACTGGTTCATGATCTCGCCGTGCGTGAAAATAGCGAGCTTTATTTCAGCTTTGCCGCCAGCGGTTTCCGCGACTTCACGCGCATCGCCGCCAGTCATCCGGAAATGTGGCGCGACATCTGTCTGGCCAACCGTGTCGCACTGCTTGAAGAGCTTGATCGTTACCGCGCGCAGCTCGATGATTTGCGCGTAGCACTGAAAAAAGGCGATGGAGTGGCCCTGGAACAGACCTTTGATGTGGCGCGCAGAGCCCGACGGGATTGGGCTGGCGGAGGAAAATAAACGTGGCATTAGCCTGCCTCTTGATTTTGTATTGCTATCGATTACAATGTAATCCTGTGAATTACATTGACTAATGATTGGGTCATTCAAACATCGAGGGCTGGAACGGTTCTTCAAGAAAGGAGACCACCGTGGCATTCTGGCCAAAACTGATGCGCGAGTTGAACGGATACTTGACCGCCTGGAGGTTTCCATGAAGCCTGAGGACATGGATATTCCCGGTTACAGGTTTCATCGACTGGCGGGAGACCGCAATGGTACCTACTCGGTGACCGTAACTGGAAACTGGCGCATTACTTACCGATTTGAAGGCGAAGATGCCATTGATGTGGACATGGAGGATAATCACTGATGAAGTCGCTCAGAAACCCGAACCGACGCCCAACTCATCCTGGCGCCATTTTGCGTGAGGATGTGCTGCCGGCACTTGAAATGACGCAGACTGAGCTTGCACAGCGCCTCGGCGTTTCGCGCCTGTCTGTTTCCGAACTGCTGCACGAGAAACGCAGCATGACTCCCGAGATGGCCGCACGTGTCGGAAAATTGCTCAATACCTCGCCGGAAAGCTGGCTGCGCATGCAGGAGTCCGTCGATCTGTGGGAGGTGCAACAGACCCCGGAAAAGCTGTCCGGCATCAAGCCGATCAAGGCCGTGCTACTGGCCGCCTGATTGCGCAATAAAGAATCATGCAACCAAAGTGGCCGGAGAACCAATAAGTACGGCCAACTTCAGGATGTATTGGCTTTAGATTGCCTATTCATATGGGTTACAGACCTTTACACCATCGAAAAATGCGTCACCAAGATAACGATCAACCAGGAAATACGAAATTACCGCCATGGACTTTATCGATCTGCCGCCTCTTCTTTCTGCCCGGGGTACGGTACGCCTGCCCGGCTCGAAGAGCATCTCCAACCGCGTGCTGCTGCTTGCCGCGCTGGCCGCAGGCGAAACCGAAGTTCGCGACCTGCTCGAATCCGATGATACGGCGTGCATGCTCGAAGCACTGGCAACGCTTGGCGTCGGCGTTTCGCCGCTGGGCGAAAATGCCTGGCGTATCGCGGGTGCCAGTGGAGTTATGCCGGCCAGGCAAGCCGATCTCTTCCTCGGCAACGCGGGAACCGCTTTACGTCCGCTGACGGCTGTGCTGGCTCTGGCCGGCGGCAACTATTCCTTGACCGGTGTGGCGCGCATGCACGAGCGACCGATCGGTGATCTGGTCGATGCCCTTCGTCAGTTGGGCGCCGCGATCGAATACACGGGGCAAGAAGGCTTCCCGCCACTGGCGATCCGTCCGGCGAAAATTCGGGCCGGTGGCGTGGTGAAGGTACGCGGCGATGTGTCGAGCCAGTTTCTCACCGCCCTGTTGATGGCCCTGCCGCTGACGGGCGTGGAAACCACCGTTGAAGTCGTCGGCGAGCTGATCTCGAGACCCTACATCGAAATCACGCTGGCGCTGATGGCACGTTTCGGCGTGCAGGTCGTGCGCGATGGCACGCAACGGTTCACGCTTCCGGCCGGAAGTGCCTATCGTTCACCGGGCCTGATGCATGTTGAGGGCGATGCTTCTTCAGCTTCGTATTTCCTTGCCCTCGGGGCGCTGGGCGGGGGCCCGCTGCGCGTTGAGGGCGTCGGTTGTGATTCGATTCAGGGTGATGTGCGTTTTGCTGATGCACTGGCTCTGATGGGCGCGCAGATCAGGATGGGATCTAACTGGATCGAGGCTTGCGCAACCCAGTCAGGGAAACTGCACGGGATCACTATGGATTGCAACACCATCCCGGATGCGGCGATGACGCTGGCGACGACTGCGCTGTTTGCCGAAGGCCCGACCACGCTGACCCACATTGCCAGCTGGCGCGTCAAGGAAACCGACCGCATCGCGGCCATGGCCACGGAACTGCGCAAGCTTGGCGCGATCGTGGAAGAGGGAAGCGACTACATCCGCATAACGCCTCCTCACGCCTCGCTCCTCACGCCTCACAGCGGCATAGACACCTACGACGATCATCGCATGGCCATGTGTTTTTCACTGGTATCGCTGGCCACCGCCCTGCGCATCAACGATCCGGGTTGTGTGGCCAAAACCTTTCCCGATTTTTTCGAACGTTTCGCCATGGTTGCGCAAGCGGTTCCGGTGATTGCCATCGACGGCCCTTCGGCTTCCGGCAAGGGGACGGTTGCGGCACGCGTTGCGGCGGCTCTGGGCTGGCACTATCTGGATTCCGGCGCGCTTTATCGGCTGGCTGCGCTGGCGTCGCGTCGCGCCGGGGTGGCGTGGACTGACGAAGCGGGGGTAGCGGCCGTCGCCGCCGGACTCGATGTCGTCTTTGGCGAGAACTCGATCAGGATGTCGGGTGAAGAGGTGAGTGAGGCGATCCGCGATGAAGAAATATCGTCAGGAGCATCCCAGGTTGCCGCACTGCCTGCCGTACGCGCCGCGCTACTCTTCAGGCAACGTGTCTTTCGCCAGGCACCGGGCTTGGTTGCTGATGGCCGGGATATGGCGTCGGTGGTGTTCCCGGACGCTCAGACCAAGGTTTTTCTCACGGCCAGCGTCGAGGTGCGTGCGAAAAGACGCCATAAGCAGTTGATCGAAAAAGGAATCGCTGCTAACATCCTGCCTCTTTTGCAGGATTTGCGTGAACGCGACGAGCGCGACAGCCAACGTAGCGTAGCGCCATTAGTGCAAAGTAAAAATGCCGAACTGCTTGATACGAGTGATCTGGGCATCGAACAAACGGTGGCGCAGGTGCTGGTCTGGAGCAGGAAGGTTTTGTAGCAGGGGCGTTGCGGCAGGTGCCGTGCGCTTCAGGTGTTACCGGTTACGCGTTGTTCCGCTTGCCTGTCAGGGCGCAACGGTGAATCGTCGGATTCACGCTGGGCGGGTGCCAATAACCGGTAATTGTTTTTTAACGTTACCCGCAGTCATGCGGTCAGGTCACTTACACTATGTCAGCCAATCCCATTATCCAAGAAAGCTTTGCCGATCTTTTTGAAGCCAGCCTCGCGCGCCAGGAAATGCGCCAGGGCGAAGTCATCACAGCAGAAATCGTGCGCATTGACCAGAACTTCGTGGTCGTCAATGCCGGTCTGAAATCCGAAAGCTACATCGAACGTGAAGAATTCTTAAGCGATGCCGGCGAACTCGAAGCCAAGGTCGGCGATTTTGTCCAGGTCGCTATCGAACAACTCGAAAACGGTTTCGGCGAAACCCGCCTCTCGCGCGAACGCGCCAAGCGCGTCGCCGCCTGGAACTTCCTTGAAACAGCACTGAACGAGGGTACCCTCGTGACCGGTACCATCACCGGCAAGGTCAAGGGCGGTCTGACCGTGTCCGGTCAAGGACACCACGCCGTACGAAGGCAAGACCTACGAATTCAAGGTCATCAAGCTCGACCGCAAGCGCAACAACGTCGTCGTTTCCCGTCGCGCCGTGCTCGAAGCCAGCGTCGGTGAAGAGCGCGAAGCACTGCTCTCCAACCTCAAGGAAGGCAGCATCGTCAAGGGTATCGTCAAGAACATCACCGACTATGGCGCATTCGTCGATCTCGGCGGCATCGATGGTCTGCTGCACATCACCGATCTGGCCTGGCGCCGTGTCCGTCATCCGTCCGAAGTTCTGGCCGTCGGCGACGAAGTGCAAGCCAAGATCCTCAAGTTCGACCAGGACAAGAACCGCGTCTCGCTCGGCCTCAAGCAACTCGGCGAAGATCCGTGGGTCGGCATCTCGCGGCGTTACCCGCAGAGCACCCGCCTCTTCGGCAAGGTCACCAATCTCACTGACTACGGCGCTTTCGTCGAAATCGAGCAGGGTATCGAAGGCCTGGTGCACGTCTCCGAAATGGACTGGACCAACAAGAACGTCCATCCGTCCAAGGTCGTGCAACTCGGCGACGAAGTCGAAGTGATGATTCTCGAGATCGACGAAGAGCGTCGGCGTATCTCACTCGGCATGAAGCAGTGCGCTGCCAATCCGTGGGACGAGTTCTCGATGAACCAGAAGAAGGGCGACAAGGTCAAGGGCGCGATCAAGTCGATTACCGACTTCGGTGTGTTCATCGGACTACCGGGCGGCATCGACGGTCTGGTTCACCTCTCCGACCTGTCGTGGTCGGTTGCCGGTGAAGAAGCGATCCGTAACTTCAAGAAGGGTGATGAAGTCGAGGCCGTGGTTCTGGCCATCGACACCGAGAAAGAGCGTATCTCGCTCGGCATCAAGCAGCTTGACGGCGATCCCTACACCAGCTTCATCGCCACCCACGAGAAAAATGCCATCGTCAATGGCATCGTCAAGTCGGTTGATGCCCGCGGTGCGATCATTGCCCTCGAGGGTGACATGGAAGGCTATTTGCGTGCTTCCGAAGTGTCGCGTGATCGTATCGATGATCTGACCAAGGTTTACAAGGAAGGTGACGCGGTCGAAGCGATGATCATCAACATTGATCGCAAGACCCGTTCGATCAACCTGTCGATCAAGGCCAAGGATCAGGCCGAGCAGCACGAAGCGATGCAGAAGTTTACTGCAGACAGCAACGTCAGTTCGGGTACGACCAATCTTGGTGCTTTGTTGAAAGCCAAGCTGAACAACCCGCAATAAGGTTTGATCATGACCAAGTCAGATCTGATCGCGCGACTGGCAGAGCGCTTCCCGCAACTCGTTGCCAAGGACGCCGACTTTGCCGTCAAGATGATTCTTGATGCGATGTCCGAGGCTCTGGCCAAAGGCGATCGGATCGAGATCCGTGGCTTTGGCAGTTTCGCGCTGAACTATCGACCGCCACGTGTTGGCCGAAATCCGAAGTCCGGCGACAAGGTGAGCGTTCCGCAAAAATGGGTCCCGCATTTCAAGGCCGGCAAGGAATTGCGTGAACGTGTGGATATCTCGCTCCAGTCGGAGTGAGTGACCAAGCCGTGGTCAAGTGAAGTCAATCGGGGGCGGCAACGAAAGTTGCCGCCCTTTTTATTGCTGGAGGGCCATACATGCGTAGTTTGCTTTGGGCTAGCCGGATTTTCATATTCGTCTTCCTGCTTGCCTTTGCACTCAAGAATATGGAACCGGTCAGTATCTTCTTCTTCCTTGATACCGCCTGGCAGGCGCCATTGATTATCGTTGTCCTGGTATTTTTTGCCGTGGGTGCCGCTCTGGGCGTGCTGTCCTTGCTCGGCACTGTGTTTGGTTTGCGCCGGGAAGTATCCAGGCTGAAGCGCGAAGCAAAAAATAGCGTGAGGAGTCAGGAGTGAAGGGTGAGGAGTATGCTCAGGCACACGGGGCTTCTCCTCACCCTTCACTCCTAACTCCTTTCTGACGCAATAACATGATTGAATTCGAGTACTGGCAACTGCTGTTCTTCCCCCTCTTCTTCGGGCTGGGCTGGGCCGCTGCACGCGTAGATATCCGGCATCTGGTCAAGGAATCACGGTCCTTGCCGCGATCCTATTTCCGCGGACTTAACTTCCTGCTCAACGAGCAGCCGGACCGGGCGATCGAAGCCTTTGTCGATGCTGTCAAGGTTGATCCACAGACCATCGAGCTGCATTTCGCACTGGGCAGTCTGTTCCGTCGACGCGGCGAGACCGAGCGTGCTATCCGCATGCATCAGAATCTCGTCGAGCGTGAAGATCTGCCACAGGATCTCAAGTTGCAGGCCCTTTCGGAACTCGGCCAGGACTATCTGAAAGCTGGACTGCTGGACCGTGCCGAAGAGGTCTTCGACAAGTTGCAGGACTCGGCCATGGTCGAAGAGGCCAAACGCAATCTGCTCGAAATCTACCAGCTCGAAAAGGACTGGGAGAAGGCCATCGCCATTGCCGCCGAATTGCCCGAGATCGCCTCGCAAAATGAAATCGCCGAGTACTACTGTGAACTGGCAGCGGCAGAAATGATCCGCTCACGACGCGATGCAGCTTCGGCTTTCCTGAAGACGGCACTCGAACGTAACCGGAAATGTGTTCGCGCCAGCATGCTGCAGGGAGACATCGAGGCGCAGCAGGACCGGTTCGAAGAGGCCATCGTCTGCTGGCAACACATTGAACAGCAGGCTCCGACCTATCTGGCGCTGGTTGCCCAGCGTCTGCTCGAAGCTTTCCGCAAGCTGGAGCGGCGCGATGAAGGACTGCAACTGTTGCGCGGTTATCTGGAGCGCTACCCTTCACTCGATCTGCTTGATGTCGTCTTCCAGTTGGTGCTTGAAAGTGAAGGCGCGGAGGCGGCGTATTTACTGGTTCGCGACGAGCTCAAGCGCAATCCGACCCTGCTTGGTTTTGACAAGCTGATCGAGGCCCGACTGCTGGTTTCGCCGCCCGAAGCACGGCCCGATCTGGATCTGGCCAAAAGCATCGTGCAGGGTTACACACGCCGGCTGGCACGCTATCGGTGCGATAATTGCGGTTTCAAGGCACGCCAGTTCTATTGGCGTTGCCCGGCGTGTGGCGGTTGGGAAACCTATTCGCCGAAGCGTACCGAAGAATTTGATTTAATGCCTTAGCTGGAGAAATTTGCATGCAGTTGGGAGATCTGTCAGCAGTTCGTCTGCTCATCGTCGGCGACGTGATGCTCGACCGTTACTGGTTTGGCGAAG
>JAIFKU010000021.1 GCA_020049495.1 Accumulibacter sp. | reverse complement strand
CCGAGTTGTTGTCGGAAGAGAATTTCGCCGTTGATTATGCGCTTTGTCCGGAGCAGGTGATCACCGACTATCTGGTGAAACTGGTTGAATTCCCTGAAGCCCTGCAGGTATTGTCGTTTGCCAATAACAGCGTAGCGCTGGTCGCCGTAAAGGCTTACGCCGGGGGTTTGATGGTCGGCAAGCCGATAAAGGAGATGCACGAACTTCTGGGCAGTGAAGTGGACGCAAGAATCTCAGCCATTTTTCGGCATGACCATGCCGTATTGCCCACGGGAAATACGATCATTGAAGACGGTGACGAGGTGTTCATTCTGGCCGCTGACGAGCACATCCGCCGGGTCATGACCGGAATGCGCCGGATGATGACTCCGGTGCGCCGTGTGATCATTGCCGGAGGCGGGAATATTGGCCTGCGCGTAGCGAAAAGGCTGGAAGGACGGTGTACGTTCAAGGTCATCGAGAACAACCGGGCGCGTACCCAGACGATAGCCAACAGCCTCGGAAGTGGCCTGGTGCTGCTCGGCGATGCAACTGACGAGGAACTGTTGCTGCATGAAGCGATTGATGAAACGGATCTGTTTCTCGCGCTAACCAACGATGACGAAGTCAACATCATGTCGGCTTCGCTGGCCAAGAACATGGGGTGCCAGCGGGTGGTGGCGCTGATCAACCGGCGTGCCTATGCCGATCTGGTTCAGGGGGGGCCGATCGATATTGCCATTTCTCCTGCGCTGGTTTCGATCGGCGATCTGCTCACGCATGTACGCCACGGTTTCGTGGTCAAAGTGCATAGCCTTCGCCGCGGCGCTGCCGAGGCGAGCGAGCTTGTCGCGCACGGTGACGAGAAAAGCTCGCGGGTTGTCGGCAAACGGGTTGGCGATCTGCCGGTGATCGAAGGCGCGTTCATCTCGGCCATCGTGCGCCATATCGACAAGCCAGACGGTGCACCAGGTTCAGAAAGCCAGGCCAAGAACCATAAGGGGTTGGTACTGATTGCACACAAGGATGTCGTGATCGAGAGCGGCGACCATGTCATCGTGTTCTGTCTGAGCAAGAAAGTGATGAAAAAGGTCGAACAGCTTTTCGAAGTCTCTTTCCATTTTTTCTAAGCCATTGCAATGAAACGCCTTTTCCCGGTCATTCGTGCCCTCTCCCTGGTCATTTTCATGTTCGGCCTGACCATGCTGTTCCCATTGGCGGTCTCGTGGGTTCTGCATGACGGTGCGGAAAGCGCTTTTGACGAAGCCATTTTATTGACTCTGGGCGCCGGACTCATTTTGTGGCTCATTACAAACAGGGACAAGCGCGACCTGACGATACGTGACGGTTTCCTGATGGTGGCGCTGGTGTGGACGGTGCTGCCGGCCTTTGCAGCATTGCCGCTCATGATTCAGTTGGATGCCAGCTTTACCGACGCCTATTTTGAAGGCGTATCCGGGCTGACGACGACCGGAGCTACGGTATTCTCCGGTCTCGACACGATGCCGCCATCGATCAACTTCTGGCGTACCCAGCTCAACTGGGTGGGCGGGATGGGACTGATTGTTCTGGCCGTCGCGATACTTCCGTTG
This sequence comes from Accumulibacter sp., assembly GCA_020049495.1. GTDB lineage: Bacteria > Pseudomonadota > Gammaproteobacteria > Burkholderiales > Rhodocyclaceae > Propionivibrio. Next base: position 13,215 of record JAIFKU010000021.1, on the reverse strand, counting down.
CTGGGCATTGGTGGCCGGCAGATGTTCAAGGCCGAAACGCCGGGGCCAATGAAGGATGCCAAGATAACCCCGCGCATTGCCGAAACCGCCAAAGGCTTGTGGGGCGTCTATACCGGAATAACAGCGTGTTGCATTGTCGCCTACTGGTGGGCCGGCATGAGCTGGCTGGATGCCGTCATGCATTCTTTCTCGACCATGGGTCTGGGCGGGTTTTCAAGTTACGACAACAGTTTCGGCTACTTCAACTCACCGGCCATCGAAACCGCCAGCATCGTCTTCATGCTGATTGCCGGCATGAATTTTGCGACTCATTTCATGGCCATTTCCGGGCGCTCGATACGGCCGTATCGCAAGGATCCCGAGGTCGTATGGTTTCTTGTCGTTACGCTGGGCAGCGTGCTTGGAATTGCTGCCTTTCTCAAGAACAACAATGTTTATCCCGATTTTCTTGAAGCCTTGCGCTATTCGGCGTTCAACGTTGTTTCAATCGCTACCACGACGGGTTATTCCAATACCGATTACAACCTTTGGCCCATGTTTGCTCCGTTGTGGATGCTGTTTCTCTGCTGCTTTGTGACCTGTGCCGGATCGACGGGCGGAGGCATCAAGATGATACGCGCCATCGTTCTTTACAAGCAGGTCAATCGGGAACTGGTTCGGGCCATTCATCCGAGTGCCGTCTATCCGGTAAAGATCGGCTCAGAGGCTTTGCCGGGCAACATCCTGTTTGCCGTTCTGGCCTTCGGTTTTGTGTACGGGGCATGCATTATCTCGATGACACTGCTGCTTTCGTTTACGGGGCTTGACATTGTTTCTTCCTTTTCGGCGGTCGTGGCTAGCATCAACAATACGGGGCCTGGCCTCAATCTGGTGGGCCCGGCGACAACCTTCGCGATCCTTACCGATATTCAGACCTGGGTATGCACTATTGCCATGCTGCTCGGCCGGCTGGAAATATTCACACTGCTGGTTGTGCTGAATCCGGCCTTCTGGCGTAAATAGACCGTTCCGGCGGATAATCAGCTTTTGGCCCTGCAGACGGAACCCACACCCGTGTCTCGCCCCCGCAATGACAACTTCCTGCGCGCTCTGTTCAGGGAACCGACCGATTTTACGCCGGTCTGGCTGATGCGTCAGGCCGGTCGCTATCTGCCCGAGTACTGTGAAACGCGCAAGCGTGCCGGCAGTTTCCTGAAATTATGCAAATCGCCGGCCATGGCCTGCGAGGTGGCCCTGCAACCGCTGGCCCGCTATGATCTGGATGCAGCGATCCTGTTTTCCGATATCCTGACCGTGCCCGATGCCATGGGGCTGGGGCTTTACTTCACCGAAGGCGAAGGGCCGAAGTTCGAGCGCCCGCTGCGTGAGGAATGGGCGATTCGCGATCTTTCCGTACCCGATCCGTATGACCATCTGCGCTACGTGATGGATGGCGTCTCCGAAATCCGCCGTGCGCTGGGTAATTCGGTACCCCTGATCGGTTTCTCGGGCAGTCCTTACACTCTCGCCTGCTATATGGTCGAGGGCGGATCGAGCAGCGATTATCGGCGCGTCAAGACCATGATTTATGACCGGCCGGATCTCATGCACCGCATTCTCTCCGTCACTGCGGATGCCGTGTGCGCTTACCTGAATGCCCAGATTGAATCGGGGGCGCAGGCCGTAATGATTTTTGACTCGTGGGGCGGCGGTCTTTCGGCGGCAGCGTACCAGGAGTTTTCGTTGCAGTACATGCAACGCATTGTTTCCGGACTGATCAAGAAAAAAGACGGCGAACGCATACCGTCTATCGTCTTCACCAAGGGCGGCGGTTTGTGGCTGGAGTCCATCGCCGGCATCGGTTGCGATGCGGTCGGACTCGACTGGACCATTGATCTCGGCGAAGCGCGCCGGCGTGTTGGCCACCAGGTCACATTGCAGGGCAATCTCGACCCCAATGTGCTTTTCGCGGCGCCCGAAATCATTGCCGTCGAAGCGAAAAAAATCCTTGACAGTTATGGTCCAGGGGATTCCGGTCACGTCTTCAATCTTGGGCATGGAATTTCACAATTCACGCCGCCTGAGCACGTGGCAGTACTGGTCGAGACCGTGCATGATTACAGCAAGAACCTGCGTATTAAAATATAAGCAAATTAAACATTTACGTTGACTTATGCACAGAAACCGGCTGCTTGTCACAAATAGTTACAAGTTCTTTCATAATCAGTGACTTATTCGTAACTAATTGATTTGTTAGTATAAATTATATGCCTTTTTTGTGGCAACGTAAGCTTCCTCCTTGTGGAGAGGGCTATTGACTCATTGGGCGATGATTAACCCACAGACTTACCCACAGAAATTGTGCACAACTCCGAATAGGGCCAATAGTTAATGAGTTACGTGATTTTCGCAGAAGCGACACGAGCTTCCGAGGCTAACTTGAGCTTGCCTGAATCGGTCTTCAGGCCTGCCGCTCTGACGAAAGTCATAGACAGTTCAGCATGCAGATAGCACGTGTCGCGCTCGACGTTCCGCTGCACCGGTTTTTTGACTATCTTGTTCCCGAGGGTGAGGTCTTGGGCACAGCTGAAATCGGGCTCCGGGTGCGCGTCCCTTTCGGGCAGAAATCCCGCATCGGCATCATCGCCGATCTGGCACAATCCAGTGATTTTCCTGTCGCACAGATCAAGCAGATCGAGGCCGTGCTGCGCGACCTGCCGGCCTTGCCGGCTGACTGGTTTCGACTGTGCGAGTTTTGCGCGGCCTACTACCAGGCGCCGCTTGGCGAAGTCATGCTGTCGACTTTGCCGGCCGGGCTGCGCCGGATCGATCCGCCCAAGGCTCGAACCAGCCATCGATTGCCCAAACTGCCGCCGCTACATGAGCCCCCGCCGCTGACGGCCGAGCAGCAGACGGCACTGGCGACGATAGCCGCCAACGGCCGGGGGTTTACAGCCTACCTGCTGCACGGCGTCACCGGCAGCGGCAAGACCGAGGTCTATCTGCGCCGGGTTGAACAGGCGCTGGCGGCCGGCCAGCAGGTATTGCTGCTGGTTCCTGAAATCAACCTGACACCGCAGCTTGAAGCGCGGGTGGCGGCACGCTTTCCGTCTGCCGGTCTGGTCAGTCTGCACAGCGAACTGACCGATGCCGCGCGCACACGCAACTGGCGTGCAGCACTCGACGGCAGCGCGCGCATCGTGCTCGGAACACGCCTCGCCGTGTTCACGCCGATGCCGGATCTTGGACTGATTGTCGTTGATGAGGAGCACGATTCCTCGTTCAAGCAGCAGGACGGCATGCGTTATTCGGCGCGCGATGTGGCCGTCTTCCGCGCCCGTGAGCGTGGCGTGCCGATTGTTCTCGGCTCGGCAACCCCGTCGCTGGAAAGCTGGGCCAACGCCACCGACAGCCGGACACCGGCGCGCTACACCCTGCTTACGCTTTATGAGCGGGCGGTAAAAAACGCCCGCCTGCCGGTTGTTCAGCGCATCGACACCCGCCTGGAGAAATTGCAGGACGGGCTTTCCGGCGCGCTTCTTCTGGCCATCGAAAAACGACTGGTGCGCGGTGAACAGAGCCTTGTCTTCCTCAATCGTCGCGGTTACGCACCGGTGCTGACCTGCACCTGTTGCGGCTGGATCTCGCACTGCCATCGCTGTGCCGCCAATCTCGTCCTGCATCTGGCCGATGGCCGTTTGCGCTGCCACCATTGCGGCTATGAATGCCGCGTACCCAAAGCGTGCCCGACCTGCGGCAATCAGGACATCCAGCCCTTCGGGCGTGGCACCCAGCGACTGGAAGTGGCACTCAGCGAACGCTTCCCGCAGGCGCGCATCCTGCGTGTCGACCGCGATTCAGCAAAAAGCCGCAAGCAATGGGAGACGCTGGTCGAGCAGATCTACGCTGGCGAGGCTGACATCCTGGTCGGCACGCAAATGCTGGCCAAGGGGCACGATTTCCCCAAACTGACACTGGTCGGTACCTTGGGCGCGGACGCTGCGCTGTTCGCCGCCGACTGGCGTGCTCCCGAACGGCTGTTTGCCCAGTTGATGCAGGTTGCCGGGCGCGCCGGGCGCGCTGAACTGGCGGGAGAAGTGCTGATTCAGACTCAGTTTCCCGATCATCCCTTATATGCCTCTGTGGTTCGTCACGACTACCCGGCGTTCGCCAACGAACAGCTCCGGGAACGCGAGCAGGCCGGTTTCCCGCCCTACGCCTACCAGGCCATGCTGCGCGCCGAAGCGCCTCAGATGGCCGACTCGCTGGCCTATCTTGCCGCGGCAAGATCCTGGCCGCAAGCCGCTGAACATGGCGACGTAATGCTTTACGACCCGGTACCCATGCGCCTGGCCCGTCGTGCCAACCTGGAGCGCGCGCAACTGCTCGCCGAATCGTCGTCACGACGTGCCTTGCAGAATTTTCTCGGCGAATGGCGCAAGCGTCTCGAAGCCATCAAGGCACCGGCGCGCTTGCGCTGGCATCTGGAAGTTGATCCTCTGGAGTTTTGATCGGCGAGGGTGGCGAAGTTATCCGGCGAGCCGGCCGCACCCTGCCAGGCACAAGTCGGGAGCTTCCATTCGCGCAAAAAACAGCGAGCTTGTGGACAAGCTCGCTGCTGGCTTTACTGTGGCCTTCCTGAAAGGAAGGCTCTTATACCCGACGACTGGCGCTTAAAAACCGATTCTGAGCAAAACGGAAGCGGAGACCACCGTACCGGCCAAAGCAATTCCGTAACAGAGCAGTTTTGCACCTGTCCCGGCATGAATACCGAACTCATGCAGCGAATGATAGACACGGTGAGCTGCAAACCACAGGGACAGGGAAATGATCGCAAAAATGAAGCCCTTGCCAATGAAGTTCTGGGCAAACGCCAGCATCTTCGGATAACTCATCGTCCCGGCCGGCAGCAAAAAACCAAGCGGGATGGCAATCCCGGTGATGAATACCATCATCGGAACAAACAGCGCCGACAACATGCCACCGGCGCCGAACAAGCCCCAGAAGATCGGTGCGTTGGAACGCTTAAGAATCTTTGTCATAGTGCAATCCTCCAAACCAGGGCCAGCAACGCCAGTCCGGCCGCAGCGGCGACGACCAGCGCAGTGCCGGTCAGAACTTCGGGAGCCAGCTTCTTGCCACCAACGATCACCGGAGGCATCGTGATCGGCAGGATCTTGAACCACGAATACGTGTGGTAGACGGCACCGGCCAGCAGTACCAGATGGCAAACCACGGAGAGAGGGCTTTTCAAGGCCTCAAGCCAGGCGTTCCAAGCCGCTTCACCCTGACCGAGGCGGACAACGCCGACCAGCAGAATAAAGACATAGGCGGCGACGAACAGAGCAGTGCTCTCGTGAATCATGTACTCGACAAAGTACGGGTTCTTTTTCCACCAACCGTCCATTGAACGGACATAGGGCTTACGCTTGCTCACTTGGAACCCCCTTTCGGCGACAGGAAGCGCAGGAAGTAATCCTTCGCTGCATTGGCTTTGTTGATATTGACGGCACTGGCCGGATCAACGTGTTTCGGACAGACTTCCGAGCAATAAGCAACCGCACTGCAGTTATAGACGCCTTCCTCGGAAGCAACCAGTTCCATGCGCTGCGCCGCTCCACCGTCACGCGAATCCATGTTATAGCGGTGCAGTAGCGCCATGGCGCCCGGACCGATGAAGTCAGGATTGAGACCGACCTGCGGACACGCGGCATAGCACAAGGTACAGTTGATGCACGAGGTAAACTGGATGTACTTGTTGAACTCTTCCGGCGACTGAATGTACTCGCCCTGTTCAAGGGTACGTGGTTCTCTCGGAATGATGTAAGGCTTGATGCTTTCGAGCTTCTCGATGAAGCCACTCAGATCGACCACCAGATCCTTTTCGATCGGGAAGTTCGACATCGCTTCGATACGAATCCGGTTGGGATAGTAATCGCGCAGGAAAGTCTCGCACGAAAGCTTGGGGATGCCGTTGATCATCATGCCGCAACTGCCGCAGATCGCCATCCGGCACGACCAGCGAAAAGTCAGCGACCCGTCGAAGTTGTCCTTGATGTACTGCGCACCCTGGAGCACCGACATGTCGTCAGTAAAGGGAACCTTGAAAAGCTCAAGATGAGGTTCCTGATCGGTTTCCGGGTTATAGCGGAGAACCTCGATTTCAATGATTTTCTGTTCAGACATGGGAGGCTTTCCTTTCCGCATCGGCCTTTTCACCTGCAGCGCCGTACACGCGAACTTCCGGTTGAGACTTGGTGATTTTCACGTCGCCGAAGGCAATGCGCGGTGCGCTGCCGGGCACGTAATACGCTTCAGAGTGCTTGAGGAAATTGACGTCGTCGCGCTGCTTGTACGCTTCATCGGGTCCGTCAAGACGCTGGTGAGCGCCACGGGATTCCTTGCGGTTGATCGCCGAATGCGCCATCGTCTGCGCTACATCGAGCTGATAGTCCAGTTCGATGGCCATCAACCAGTCGGTGTTCCAGACGCTGGACTTGTCGTCAAGATTGATGTTCTTGAAGCGCTCGCGCAGTTCTGCAAGTTTGTCGCAGGTCGCCTGCATGCTCTCTTCCTTGCGGAAAATGCCACAACCGTCTTCCATGCTCTTGGCCATTTCCTTGCGGATAACCGAGATTCTTTCGGTGCCGCCGGTCTTGGTCTTCAGTGCCGTGACGCGCTGCTCGATAGCCTCTGCCTGCTTGAGCAGGCTGGCCGAGTTACCGGGCGCGACCGACTTGACATAGTTGGCTGCCTCGTCTCCGGCCAGCTTGCCGAATACGACGATTTCAGTGAGCGAATTCGAACCCAGGCGGTTGGCACCGTGAATACCGACGCTGGAGCATTCGCCGATGGCGTAAAGACCTGGCAGTGATGCGGCACACTTACCGTCGACCTTGATGCCGCCCATGGTGTAGTGCACTCCGGCACGCACCGGAATCATTTCCTTGGCCGGGTCGATGCCCATGAAGGTTTCGGCCATTTCGTAAATCAGCGGCAGGCGCTCACGCAGCCTGGCTTCGCCGAGGTGACGCAGGTCCAGGTGAACCACCGAGCCGAGAATCGGGTGCTCAATGGTGCGTCCCTTTTGCTGTTCATACCAGAATGCCTGACTGAGGCGGTCGCGCGGACCGAGCTCCATGTACTTGTTCTTCGGCTGGTCCTGCAATGGGCCGAGGCCGTAGTCCTGCAGGTAGCGGTAGCCATCCTTGTTGACCAGATAGCCGCCTTCACCGCGGCAGGCTTCGGTGAACAGCAGGCCGGTAATCGGCATGCAGGTCGGGTGATACTGCACGAATTCCATGTCGCGCAGGGCCACGCCGTGACGGTAAGCCAGCGCCATGCCATCGCCGGTAACGATGCCGCCAAGGGTGCTCTCGCGGAAGACGCGTCCCGCACCGCCGGTGGCGATGATGACGGACTTGCCTTCGATCATCATCAATTCGCCCGTGCCCATTGCGATCGCAACGATACCTTGGCAACGACCATCCTCTTCAAGCAGGTCGATGCAGAAGTGCTCGTCAAAACGCTTGATCGACGGATACTTGATCGAGGTCTGGAACAGGGTGTGCAGGATATGGAAGCCGGACTTGTCGGCAGCAAACCAGGTACGCTCGATCTTCATGCCGCCAAAGGCGCGCACATTGACGTGACCATCTTCGGTGCGGCTCCACGGGCAGCCCCAGTGCTCAAGCTGGGTCAGCTCAACCGGTGCCTGCTTGACGAAGTATTCGACGACGTCCTGTTCGCACAGCCAGTCACCACCACCCACCGTGTCGTGGAAATGGTAATCGAGATTGTCGGTTGGCTTCTTGACGCCGGCGGCGCCGCCTTCAGCCGCCACCGTGTGGCTACGCATCGGATATACCTTGGAAACCAGAGCGATCGTCAACGACGGATCGGACTCTGCCACGGCGATGGCCGCTCGCAAACCGGCTCCGCCCCCCCCTACAATTACTACATCAGCCTTGAAAATTTCCACGCCCAATCCTTTCTCGCTTTACGCGAATTCAGCTACGACCAGCGCAATTTAGACCCCGGCAGAACAAAAATTTAGACCCCGGCAGAACAAACACTGACGGCGCTTGATGCTCTACAACCTAGAATTATCGCGTTATTTTCATTTTCCGGCAACTTCTGGCGGAGCCTGATGTAGTAAATGGACGCCTTGACAAGCTAAACCAAGCCATTTGTTTCAGGCCAAAACATGCTGATCAGCTAGCCTTTCACGGCCTGGTCCGGTATAAAAAACCTGGCATGGGATGGCGCATCAATTGCAGCACGTTGATCGTGCTTGCTTCAGCCACCTCGTTGAATGGAAGTTTCCGCAATTCAGCAAAAACCTGAGCGATGCGCAATAGTTCGACCGGGGTATTCCGACCATCCGAGAGCCAGGATGGAGCGATGTCGGGCGCATCCGTTTCAAGCACAATCGTGTCCAGCGGAAGTGTTGCGGCAAGTTGTCGAATGCGCAGCGAGCCGGGATAGGTCATGGTGCCGCCAAACCCCAGTTTGAAACCAAGCTGAATGAACGCTTCTGCCTGCTGGCGACTGCCGTTGAAGGCATGCGCGATGCCGCCCCGGACTCTCACCCGGCGCAGGCATTGCAATACCTGATCGACTGCTCGTCGCACATGCAGCAATACGGGCAGGTCAAGTTCCCGGGCTATTTTAAGCTGTTCAATAAAAAAGAATTTCTGACGGGGGGCGTCAAAACCCGGAACATAGTAATCAAGACCGATTTCGCCTACTGCGACAGGCGGCAGCCTACCGATTAACTCGTGCGCGAGCCATTCACGCAGCGTTGACAGATCGATTTCCGTCGCATTTTCGATATAGAGGGGATGAATGCCGTAGGCCGGGAAACACCCCGGATAACGCAAACAACAGTCGCGAACGGCTGCAAAGTTGTTCTGGCCAACGGCGGGAATGATAATTCCCGATACCCCGGCTTCGCGCGCAGCAAGAAAAACTGCATCCCGATCTGCGGCAAACTCGAACGCATCCAGATGACAATGGGTATCTATCAGCATGTGTCGGGTTCAGTTCTTGCCATAGATGGGCTCGCGCTTTTCGAGAAAGGCGGTCAATCCTTCAACAAAATCGGGATGCGCGGAACTATCAAGGAAAAGTTGTTGTTCGGCGAGCAATTGGGATGCAAAGGAGTTATCGAACGACTGGTTGAGCAAGGCCTTGGTACGAGCCAGTGCTTCGCTCGGCCCGGCGGCAAGACGTCGGGCCAGTTTCATGGCTTCGGCGTCCAGTTCCTCTGGCGGAACAACGCGATTGATCAGCCCCAGTTTGGTGGCCTGCAGCGCGTCAAAACGCTCTCCAAGCAAGGCGATTTCCATGGCTTTCTTGAGCCCCGTCAGTCGGGGCAGAGACCAGGTCGCGCCGCCATCCGGCGAAAGTGCGATGTTGCTGTAAGCCATCGTGAAATAGGTGTTTTCGGACGCCAGAGCGAGATCGGCAGCCAGCATCAGTGACAAACCGAATCCGGCAACCGCGCCGTGCACCGCAGCAATGACCGGTTTATCCATACACTTGAATTTCAGTACCGTGGCCTGAACACTGCCGATTAAATTTTCAAAACGAGCCCGGCAGCCCTTCGGAGACAAAGCGGCCTGTTCGCGAAACCACTTGAGGTCGCCACCGGCCATGAAGTTCCTGCCGGTCCCGCGCACGATGACTGCCCGTACCCCCGGATCGCTGGCGGCACATGAACTGGCCTCCAGCAGGGCCTCGATCATTTCCGGATTGACCGAATTCATCGATTCCGCGCGGTTGAGAGTCAGTGTGGCGACGTGATCGCACACTTCGTATAGCACTGTGATCATGTCACCTCATGGCAAAAGCTGTTCTTGCCGACTATATGCGGCGCAGCCTGATTTCCGGTTGTCGACCACTGATGATATCGGCCAGTGCCGCAGCGGCTCCACAGGCCATAGTTCAGCCGAGCGTTCCGTGCCCGGTGTTGAGGTTCAGATTGGTTCGCAGCGAACGTCCGATCAGACAATGCTGACGCCAACGACACCGGCGCCGAGAATCAAGATTTTCAAACTTACTCCTGTTCGCGAACGATGCGTACAACGTCGGAAATGCCACGCAGAACCCGCATCAATTTGGCCAGATGCGGGCGACCTGAAACCTGGACAAGAAAATGCAGCTCGGTGAACAAACCCGGCTTCTTTCCATCCATGCCCACATGCTCAATATTTGCTCCGGCCTGCGATATTCCTGTTGCCACACGTCCCAGCAAACCGCGTACGTTCTTGGCCGTGACTTTGATACGAACATCAAAAAACTGACCCGGGTCAGGCTCCCATTCCACGTGAATCCAGTTTTGCGGCTCACTGCTGCGTGACTTTCTGACCACCGGACAGGCATGGGTGTGGATGCGCAGGCCCTGTCCCTTGCGCAGCAAACCGATAATCGGATCTCCGGGAATGGGTTGGCAACAGCTTGCCAGCTGGATCGCCATGCCTTCGGTGCCACGGATAACCAGCGGCATCGTCGCACTTGCCGCGGCTTGGGGCACTTCGTCGTGGGCTACCAGACGCCGCGCGAAAACTGCCGCCAGACTGCGGCCAAGGCCGATATCGGCGAAGATTTCGCGCCTCGATTTTTTCTTTGAATCGCGAATCACCCGTTCCCAGACGGTCACTGGAATCTCGGCCGGAACCACCCCAAGGGCCTGCAATTCCTGATTCAGCATGTTTTCGCCAAGCACACTCGACCCGTCCTGTTGCATGGCCTTCAGAAACTGGCGAATCTTGCTGCGAGCCCGACTGGTTTTGACGTAGGTCAGCCAGGCTGGATTCGGATTGGCATGCGGTGCCGTAATGATCTCGACCTGATTGCCATTGGCCAGTTCGGCAGAGAGCGGAATCAGTTCGTGGTCGATACGGGCAGCAACACAGCGGTGGCCGATATCCGTATGTACGGCGTAGGCAAAATCAATCACCGTGGCGCCACGCGGGAGTGCCAGAATTTTGCCTTTGGGCGTGAAAACGTAGACTTCGTCGGGGAAGAGATCAACCTTGACGTGTTCAAGAAACTCGGAAGAATCTCCGGTCGAACTTTGCAGTTCTAGCAGAGACTGCAGCCATTTATGCGTCTTGACCTGCAGATCGGCACCGCTTTCCTCACTGTCCTTGTACAGCCAGTGAGAAGCAATGCCTTCCTCGGCAACGTGGTGCATGCTCTGGGTGCGAATCTGGATCTCGACCGGGGTACCGTAGGGGCCAATCAGCGTCGTGTGTAGGGACTGATAGCCGTTTCCTTTGGGAATGGCGATGTAATCCTTGAATTTTCCGGGCACCGGCTTGTAAAGAGAATGTAGGGCGCCCAGAGCCTTGTAGCAGGTTGGATCGTCGCGGACAATGATGCGGAAACCGTAGATGTCGAGCACCTGCGAGAAACTGAGATGTTTCTCGACCATCTTGTGATAAATCGAGTACAGGCTCTTTTCCCGGCCAAACACGCCGGCTTCGATTTTCGCATCACGCAGCTTGTTGCGGATGCCGTTAAGAATTTTAGACAGCAGTTCTCGGCGGTTTCCGCGCACGGCCTTGACGGCTCGCGTCAACACCCGGAAACGCATCGGATGGATGTGCTTGAATGAAAGATCCTGCAATTGCCGGGATATATTGTTAAGTCCGAGCCGGGTGGCGATCGGGGCGTAGATTTCCAGTGTTTCGTGGGCCACCCGCCGGCGCTTGTCGGGCCGGACTGCGGCCATCGTCTGCAGGTTGTGCAGGCGGTCGGCGAGCTTGATCAGCACGATGCGCAGATCGTGCGCCATGGCCATCAGCATTTTGCGGAAGTTTTCTGCCTGTGCATCCTGATAAGACTGGAACTCTATCCGCTCCAGCTTCGACAGCCCGTCGACCAGTTCGGCCACCTGTTTGCCGAAACGCTCGGCAATCTCGGTTTTTGATACCGCCGTGTCTTCCATGACATCATGCAGCAGGGCGGCAATGACTGCCTGTGCGTCCATGCGCCACTCGGCCAGCGCTCCTGCCACGGCCAGCGGATGGGTAATATAGGGCTCGCCGGAAAGGCGTTTCTGTCCTTCGTGAGCAGCTTCGCTGAAGCGGTAGGCTTCGAGGACGAGGGCTATTTCATCCGGCTCAAGATAGCTGAGCGTGTCAACGAAGACCCGGTAAGCCGGGTCTTCGTTCTGATAGATCGATGCTTGCTGCTGGAGCGGATCAGCCGTGGTGTCGGCAGGTTTGGCGGCCGTGGCGTCGGTATTCATGAGTGATTACCACGCAAGCGGCTCTAGTCGGTCAGGCGTGACCGCGATTGAGAACTTCCAGACCGTACATGCCCAGCGCCAGTTCGCGCAAGGCAATGACGGTAGGTTTGTCGCGGTCGGCGTCAACCATCGGTGTTGCACCGGCAGTGATCTGGCGGGCACGGTAGGTGGCGGCCAGTGTCATCTGGAAGCGGTTCGGGATGCTGTGAATACAATCGTCAACGGTTACTCGTGCCATGTTTTGTCCTGAGAATTCAGAGAAGTGTCGCAAATAGCGCGCTATGGCGCTGCAGCTGGTTTGCATACTCAAGTCGCGCGGCATTGACCACCGACGTCAGATTGCCAAGCGCCTGCTGCAAATCATCGTTGATGATAACATAATCGAACTCATCCACATGCCGCATCTCCTCTCGCGCAGCGGCAACACGCCGGGCGATGGTCTCGGCAGAGTCGGTGCCCCGGCCGGACAGACGCTGTTGCAGCGCTTTCAGTGACGGAGGCAGGATGAACACGCCAATTGCCCCGGGGAAAGACTTGCGCACCTGTTGCGCGCCCTGCCAGTCGATCTCCAGCAATACGTCCCGCCCGGCACTCATTTCGGTTTCAATCCAGCTTCTGGAGGTTCCATAGTAGTTGCCATGCACTTCTGCCCACTCAAGAAACTCTCCCCGGTTGACCTTCTCAAGGAAACTGGGGACATCAACAAAATGGTATTCACGGCCATCCTTCTCGCCGGGTCGTGGCGCCCGCGTGGTACTTGAGATGGACAGACGGATTCCGGAATCGTTCTTGAGCAGCAGTCGCACCAGGGTTGTTTTTCCGGCGCCTGACGGTGCTGCCACAATGTAGAGATGACCTGTCATGAAGTTTTGACCTAAAGCCGAAGATGATTCACGTCCTAAATTGTACCTGTTAATCTCTCTCCTAGACGTCGTGAGGTATTAGGACGAGAATTGGCGAATTGCCAAGTGTATTGA
>JAIFKU010000135.1 GCA_020049495.1 Accumulibacter sp. | reverse complement strand
GGGAGAAAAGCGTCATTTCCACGCCGGATTCAGTCGCCGCACAATCGGCCCTTGCCGCCTATAACGCCGTACAGGAACCAGCCTTGCCTGCAGCATCCGAACTCCCTGCGGCATCGCCGGAATTTGCTTTCCCATGGAACGAACCGCCTGCGGAAAGCCCGGGCCCGCAGATGATTGAAGCGTTTGCCCGTGAACTCGAACAATTGCGCAAGGAAGTTGGCGGTCTGCGTGCCGAAGTCCTGCTTTTGCGAGAAGAGCAGCGGCGCGAGCGCTCGCAGTCGGAAGTCACGCAGAATGTCTCGCCGCATTACAGCGACGCCAGAAGTCACGCAGAATGTCTCGCCGCATTACAGCGACGCCATGCAGATGGCCATGCAGGGGAGTGATGCGGCTACCATTTCGCAACACTGCGGCATATCGCGTGCCGAGGCTGAGCTGGTTGTGGCTCTGGTGCGCAATCGCGATGTGCAATAATTGACGTTGGCGGCACAACAGTAGCAAGGGAGACGAGATGGCGACCAGCCCGACCGGCAACAAGGATGTTCAAGGCGATCTGTCCGATATCAAGCGCAAACTGGCCTGGCGGATGGGTATTGCGGCATTGATGATTGTCGCCTTGCTCGGCGGGTTGGCGCTGTTTGACTACCTCGGTGCGCGCGTCGATACGGATCCCGGTGCGCCGCAGTTTACCGAGCCGGTGCCGGTGCCGAAGAAAACGGTGACGCAAGCGGTAACACCTGCCGAGCCGGCGAAGGAAGAGAAATCCGCGCCGGAAGCCAGTGCCGCTCCGGTGGATAAATCAGCTCCGGTGCTTGAAGCACCGCCACGCCCCGAAGTAGCCGCGCAGCCCGTATTGCCGCGCGCAAGCCAGCCAGTAGGCCGGGCGGTATCGACCATCCAGCCGGCACCGGCAGCGTCTGCCAAAACCGCCGCGCCAGTTCGCGTCGAAGCGCCGGTGCCCGCCGCACAGCCCCAGCCTTCCCCGCCGCGATTGTTTTCCGGTTTTGCCTTGCAGGCTGGGGTGTTCTCCGACCCGCGTCGGGCCGAAGAACTGCATGCCAGGCTGACGCTGGAAGGCATTCCTTCAACCATCGAAGCACGGGTGCAGGTCGGGCCATTCAAGAGCAAGGAGGAAGCCGAGGCGGCGCGCGAGAAAATGAAAGCGATGGGAATTGATGCGGTGATGCTGGTGCCGAAGGGCCTCAGGCGTTAGCTTGAGCCGGATTGCTTGCGTAAGCGTCGGGCAAACACGGTCATTTCCTTCGCCGCCTGGATGTCGCCTTTTTCCTTGGCGACGAGGATGCCCTGTTCGTAGGCCGCCAGCGCCGCCTGAATCTCGCTGCTCTCGGCCAGTGATTTGCCGAGCAATTTCCACGCCGCCGAATAGTGCGGATCGCGCTCAACGGCGGCGCGGAAGCATTCGGCAGCCTTTGCCGGATTGCCGTTTTTCAGCCACTCGTTGCCGAGCGAGTAGCGGAGCAAGGCGCTGTCACGTGCTCCGCCGAGCATTTTTTCCAGATTGGCGATGATCGCTGTCGTCATTTAATATCTCCTGCGGGTGATCCCACAATGTAAAGGACAACACGATGAGCAAAACGATCATTTCCACCGCCAACGCTCCGGCGGCCATCGGGACCTATTCGCAGGCCGTGAAGATGGGCGATACCGTCTACCTCTCCGGCCAGATCGGCCTCGATCCGGCGACCATGCAGTTGGTCGAGGGTATCGAGGCGCAGATTACCCGCGTCTTCGAGAATCTGAAAGCGGTGGCCGAAGCGGCCGGTGGTTCGCTGGCCGACGTGGCCAAGTTGAGCATCTATCTCACCGACCTGGGAAATTTCGCCAGGGTCAATGCCACGATGGCCACCTATTTTTCAGAGCCTTACCCGGCGCGCGCCGCAGTCGGTGTGGCCGCCTTGCCGCGCGGGGCGCTGATCGAGGTTGATGGGGTACTGGTCCTGTCGAATTAGGTCTTGCCCGCCGATGTCTTCTGCTGACGAGATCAAGGCACCGCCCACCCTCAGGGACAAGCTGCGCAAGCTTGGCCTGACACGGAGCACCGATCTCGTTCTGCATCTGCCGATCAGGTACGAGGACGAAACGGCCCTGACGTCCATTGCGACGGCGCTTGACGGCGTTCCTCTGCAGGTCGAGGCTGAAGTGCTGGTGGTGCGGGTCAGCGACGCCAGCGGCGAACTGGTGCTGCGCTTTCTCAACTTCTACGGCAGCCAGACGCGACAGCTTGAACGGGCACGCGACGAAGCTAAGAGACTGCGCCTCTTCGGCGAGATTCGTCACGGCTTTCTTGGTGCCGAGATGGTGCACCCGCGTTATCGTGTCGTGGCAGAGCATGAGGCGCTGCCGCAATCGCTGACCCCTGTCTATCCGACGACGGCGGGTGTATCCCAGGCGGCACTGCGCAAGCTCATTGTCCCGGCGCTCGCCGCGGACGATCTCGCTGAACTGCTCGATGCGCGCTGGTGCGCCCAGCATGATCTGCCGGCCTATGCCGATGCCGTGCACCTTTTGCACGCACCGCCCCCCGGCGTTGCGGAAAACGAACTGCAATTGCGTACGCATCCGGCCTGGCGCCGCATCAAGTTCGACGAGGTACTGGCGCAGCAACTTTCCTTGCGCCGTTCCTACCTGGCGCGAAGGCAGAAGGGCGCGCCGCTGCTCAAGTCGACGGGGCAACTGGCCAGGCAACTGCTGGCAAAGCTGCACTTTGCCCTGACCGGCGCGCAACAGCGAGTGTGTGCCGAGATCAGTCACGACCTCGACCAGCCCTATCCGATGCAGCGTCTGCTGCAAGGCGATGTGGGCAGCGGCAAGACCATCGTTGCCGCGCTGGCTGCGTGTCAGGCTATTGAGGCGGGCTATCAGGCGGCGTTCATGGCGCCGACCGAAATCCTCGCCGAGCAGCATTACCTCAAGCTGCGTACCTGGCTGGAGCCGCTTGGCATCGAGGTGGCCTGGCTCTCGGGCAGCCTGAAGAAATCCGTCAGGCGGGCGATGACCCTGCAGGCGGCAAGCACGGCACAACTCGTTGTGGGAACACACGTCCTGATTCAGGACAGCGTCGATTTTGCCCGGCTCGGGCTGGTGATCGTCGATGAGCAGCATCGCTTCGGCGTTGCGCAGCGACTGGAATTACGCAAGAAGGGCGGCAATCCCCACCAATTGATGATGTCGGCGACGCCGATTCCGCGCACGCTGGCCATGAGCTACTACGCCGACCTCGACGTGTCGGTACTCGACGAATTGCCGCCAGGGCGCACGCCGATCAGGACCAAGCTGATTTCCGATCAACGGCGGAACGAGGTGATTTCGCGCGTGCGCACAACCGTCGCCAGCGGACGGCAGGTGTATTGGGTCTGCCCGCTGATCGAGGAATCGGAAAAGCTGCAATTGCAAACCGCCATCGACACGCACATCGCACTCTGCGAAGAACTCGGCGACCTGCGTATCGGCCTCGTGCATGGCCGCCTCAGGGGTGACGAGAAAATCGCGACAATGGCCGCGTTTGCCGCTGGTGAGATTGATGTGCTGGTGGCCACGACGGTGATCGAAGTCGGCGTCGACGTGGCCAATGCCAGCCTGATGGTTATCGAACACGCCGAACGCTTCGGACTCTCGCAGTTGCATCAGTTGCGCGGCCGTGTCGGGCGCGGTGCGCACGATTCGGTGTGCGTTCTGCTCTATCAGAAGCCGCTTTCCGAAACGGCACGGGCGCGCCTGAAAATCATTTTCGAGAACACCGATGGTTTTGAAATCGCCCGTCAGGACTTGCATCTGCGCGGTCCGGGCGAATTTGTCGGCAGCCGCCAGTCCGGTGTGCCGCTCTTGCGTTATGCCGATCTTGAAGTCGATACCGACCTCATCGAACTGGCGCGCGGGATGGCGGAATACCTGCTGCGCGAAGCGCCGGATCGAGCCAGCCAGCATCTGAAGCGCTGGTTGGGAAGCCGGGAAGAACTGTTGAAAGCCTGATATTTTCGGCCAATGGATTGATTCTTCCCGGCAGGAAATTGGCTACTCTATGCTGAGCGTAAATAACTATTGCCGGGTCTGCGACAGCGTCATTCAACTTAACGCTCAAACGCATCAGTCGCTTGACGACAGGGCACCTGGTACGTTCTACTACGACGGTCTGCAGCAAGAAAGATCGTGGCCTGACGACCACGTTACACATCTCACCCTGGCCCGCATCAGGTTAATCAGCGAGCGGTGGCCTGGATAGCGTAATGCTGCAGTGCTTCACTTGCCTGCGTGGATCTTCTGTCTTGTCGAACGGGGCTTTGTGTTGCGCACGGGAAGTGGTGTTAAATGGCAAGTGTTTGTTAAGGAAACGCTGAAGTATTCCAAATCCGTCATTCCGGCGAATGCCAGAATCCAGAAGAACCAACGAACTGGACCCCGGCACCCCAAGGGCACTTCCTTCGGGGCGCTTTCGCCGGGGTGACGAACAAATCAGCGTTTATTAAATGCGAGTGCTAGCGGGCTATTGCTTGGCGGTGAAGACTATAGCCGCTTAGTCAGCATAATGCGGCATAATTTGTTCAACTGCAGATGAGGTCAAAAATGAAAATCGTTATTGCATCTGATTTTTCGGGATTTAATCTAAAACAGGCGGTAAAAAAATTCCTGCTCGATAACAAGCATGAACTTGTCGATGTCGGTCAGGTGGATAGTGAGAACAAAGTCCTTTATTTTGATGCGGCCATTAGTCTGGCTACTGCCATGCAAACTGGCGAATATGCAAGAGGTATTGTCATTTGCGGGACAGGGGCAGGGGTCAGCATGATCGTAAACAAGTTCAAAGGAATCTATTGCGTTGCCTGTGAAAGTGTATTCACGGCGCAAAAAACCGCTCTTATCAATAACGCAAACGTCCTGGCCATGGGCGAAAAGGTGGTAAGTTATGACATGGGCTGCGAGATGGTGAAAGAGTGGTTGAGCGCACAATGGTGCGAGGGCTTTGAAGAGCAAAGAAGGAAGAACAACGAGCGCGGATTCGAGGTATTGCGAGGCCTGGAGCAAAAGAATTTCAAATGATCTATACCCCGGCGGTAAAGCCGATGTGTTGAGATCGTGAGTTCTCCAAAGTACCTTTGAAAACCCATAAGCCGGCCTTGGCGGCTTATGGGTTTTCACTTGGCAAAGATCAGAAATAACACAGGCCATCGAACAGGTCGTTACCCCTCTGTGAACTTCCCTGCATAGCGGGGGGTTTACCTCGTTGAGTTAGAATCACCTCAACGTCCCCAGTGAAACAGGTACGATATCGGCATGATCGTCAGCAACGCACGACACGAGACAGCGATTGTTACCCGACGGGACGGGCAGACCGTTGTTTTCGTACGTTTCAAGGCCGGAAGGCTCAGTTGCGAGCGAATGACGGAAACCACGTTTCGTGAAGAGTGGCAGGAGAATCACTTCCCGTTGGCGGAAACACTGGATCGTTTTCTTGCGCATGGACAGGTGCATGGCTGTACCCTGGAGGCCGGTAAAGGATTGGAGAAACTCAAAGCCCGCGACAGGGCTGTAGTTTCCAGCCTTTTTTGACTGAGCAAGCCTTTCGCCCAAAGAAAAAGGCTGCTGCGGTTTTTCGCAACAGCCTTGGCAAAGACCTTCTATCCGGCTTCAGCAGCGGAAGCGGCTGACCAGTTGAGTCAGCTCGCCGGAAATACGTTCCAGATCCTCGGCTGTCTCAGCGGTCGATTTCATGGCCGCCGTAGTTTCCTCGACCATCGTGGCAATTTCCTCGACCCGCTGCGCAATACTGTCACTGGCAATGCTCTGTTCCTTGGTTGAATCAGCGACTTCGCGGATCCGGTTCAGCGTCGTCTGCGCACCCTCCTTGATCTGCCGCAGCGAGTCCGCCGCCCCTTCAGCCGCCTGTACTCCCGCAGCGACCTGAGGCAGTGCGGCATCCATGACGCCGACCACCTGCACGGTGTCCGCCTGGATGCCGGCAATCATCTTCTCGATCTCGACGGTGGCGACCGAAGTTCGCTCGGCCAGCTTGCGCACTTCGTCGGCCACCACCGCAAAGCCGCGACCCTGTTCGCCGGCTCGTGCCGCTTCAATCGCCGCATTCAGGGCCAGCAGATTGGTCTGCCCGGCAATGTCCTTGATCACCCCGGCAATCGAGGAAATCTGATGGGCCCGTTCTTCGAGCTTCCGGATGCGCATTGAAGCATCGCTGACCACCGCAGCAATCTCGTTGATCTCGTGACTGGCCGCCTGGATCCGGCTGAAGCCGTCTTCGGACAAGCCCACCGAGGCCAGGGAGTTTTCCTGGGTGTCCTTGGCACTATCGGAAATGTGATTGATGCTGACCGTCATTTCTTCAATTGCTGCGGCCATCGATGAGGTCGCGTCGGATTGCTTCTCGGAGGCCAGGGCAACTTCGCGCGAGGCCGTGCTGATACGCTCCGCACCTTGCGTCAGCCGGGTCGAACTGTGACCGATTTCAATCACCATCTGGCGGATAGCACGCACCATGTTACCCAGCGAATCGAGCATGCTGCCCTTGGCCACTGAAGGCATGACACCCGTCAAATCACCTGCCGCCACACGCGACATGAAGTTGATGGCCTCGGCCGGCTCGCCACCGACCTGGCGTAAAACACCGCGGGCGATGGCAAAGCCCAAGCTGGCGATCAATACAATGAGAATACCGGCGATCAGCAGATTAAAAAGCAGCCGCGTCCGGAACGCGTCGTTGATATCGTCGACATAAACACCGGTGCCGATCACCCACGACCACGGTTGGAAAATCTTGACATAACCGAGTTTTTCAACGGTTTCCTTCTGGCCGGGGCGCGCCGTGAAGGTCGTCAGATAGGCGCCACCCGGACTCTGCCTGGCAGCCGCCAGGATATCCTTCCAGGTGTAGTTACCCTGGGCGTCCCTGATTTTTTCGAGCATGTTCTGCCCGATGCGTTCCTTGATAATGTGATAGACGCCTACGCCCTCGGTCGTAAAGGAATACACGTATTCCGACTTGCCGTCCTTGCCGCCGTAACGAATCATGCCGATGGCTTCGGCTGCAGTCTTCTGCGCCTGCTCGCGGGTCAGCGTACCGGCCGCCACCTGCGCCTGATAGGCCGCCAGGGTGGCATGAGTTCCCTCAAGCATCGACTGGATGACCTCCTTGCGCCCATTGAGTAAATCCCGCCGCATTTCGAGTGCCGAAAAAATGGTCAGGCTGATCAGCCCCAGCAACGCGGCAATGACCAGCAAGGCAATCTTTGTTTTCAGCTGCATGCGATCGATCATTGCCATCTCCATGCTCCTTTATCAAGTAATGCTTACGGTTACCCACACGGCATCGACGCTCAGGCAAGTCGACTTCCATCACACCAGCCAGATCAGGTTCGGCAACACACTCCACCTTGCAGTCCTGCAGATCATTTATACTCAGTATAGAACTTTTCCCGAAGCCGGCGCTGAGGTTCCAAGACACCGCTGTCCGGCTCCTGTTTATCATTCGTGATTGATGGATTACAGGCAGCGCAACACCATGACTCAACGATACGGACACTTTCAGCGGTATTGGCAGGCCTTTCTGCTGGCAATGCTTGTTGTCACGATGCCATTCGACGTACTCGCTGCCGAATTGCCTCCTGCGGTAGCCGTAGCGCTGAAGGAAGCCGGGATTCCCCTGCGCAGTGTCGCCGTCGTCGTCCACAGCGTTGATACCGAGCAAGCACTCATCCGGCATAACGCACAGCAGCCCATGAATCCGGCTTCAGCGATGAAACTGCTGACCACCTATGCCGCGCTCGAACTGCTCGGCCCGGCCTACACGTGGAAAACCGAAGCGCTGGTTGATCCCCCGCTTGCCGACGGTCAGCGAGGCGGTAATCTCTACCTGCGTGGCAGTGGCGACCCGCGACTGGCGCTTGAACAGTTCTGGCTGTTGCTACGCCAGTTGCGGACTCGCGGCTTGACCGACATTGGCGGCGATCTGGTCCTTGACCGCAGCGCCTTTTCACTGCCGGCTCACGATTCGGCCGAGTTCGACAACGAACCCTTGCGCCCCTATAACGCCGGTCCAGATGCCCTGCTGATCAATCTCAACAGCCTGCGTCTGACGCTGAAACCCGACCCGATACAAAAGACCGTTTCGGTCATCCCCGAAACGCCGAGCGAAGACCTGCGCATTGATAATCGCCTGGCGCTCACGCAGGACGCCTGCGGCGACTGGCGCGAGAGAATCAGGATAAAAGTCGATGGCAACAGCATCGAACTTGCAGGCCATTTTGCGGCCAGTTGCAGCGACAAGGCACTGCACCTTTCGCCTTGGTCTGCCAATATGCAGGTCGAACAGCTTTTTCGTGCGCTCTGGCGCGAACTCGGCGGCAGTCTGCGTGGCAAGGTGCGCGAAGGAACTACTCCAACCACCGCCCGCCCACTGGCGGTCCATGAATCACCCACTCTGGGTGAGGTCGTGCGCGAAATCAACAAGTTCAGCAATAATGTGATGGCCCGGCAGGTCTTCCTGAGCCTCGCCGCCGAACGGCCCGCCACGCCTGAAGCTGCCCGGCAACACATCAGGACGTGGCTGGCCGACAAAGGCATGAAACTGCCGGGTCTGGTGCTCGACAACGGATCGGGGCTTTCACGCAGCGAACGCATTTCGGCAGACGGCCTGAACCAGTTGCTGCTCGCCGCCTGGAAAAGCCCGGTCATGCCGGAACTGATGGCCTCACTGCCGGTCGCCGGCATCGACGGCACCCTTAGAAAACGGCTAGGCAACAGCGCCGCTGCCGGGCGTGCCCACCTGAAAACCGGCTATCTGGATGGCGTGCGGGCCATTGCCGGCTACGTGCTGGACAGCAATGACAAACGCTGGGTGGTGGTCTGTATGATCAACGATCCAAAGTCACGGCTTGGCAAGCCGGCGATGGATGCACTGCTGCGCTGGGTGGCGGAGCACTGAATCCAATAAGGAAAGGCTGAAGTACTCGTGCCTCAGGAGGGCTTGAGCCCAAGGCCCGGTTGCCTTCGGTGCGTCATCCCTGCGTAGGCGGGGATCCAGAATGTTGATGTAACTGGCTCTGCATTTCCTTCGGTCAGGTTCCCGCCTTCTCGGGAACGACGGAAGCAAATTATTCAGTGCGTCGTTAACTGAATTTTCGATTCAGAGCCCCAGATCCTGCCAAAGCGCATCGACGCGCTGCCTTACTGCCGCATCCATGACGATTGGCGTTCCCCACTCGCGGCTGCTTTCGCCCGGCCACTTGTTGGTGGCGTCGATGCCCATCTTGCTGCCGAGTCCGGCCACCGGGCTGGCGAAGTCGAGGTAATCGATCGGCGTATTCTCGGCGATCAGCGTATCGCGTGCCGCGTCGACACGGGTCGTCATCGCCCAGATGACTTCCTTCCAGTCACGGATATTCACATCGTCATCGACGACGATGATGAACTTGGTGTACATGAACTGGCGCAGGAAGCTCCAGATGCCGAACATCACGCGCTTGGCGTGGCCGGGGTACTGCTTCCTGATGCTCACCGTCGCCAGACGATACGAGCAGCCTTCCGGCGGCAAATAGAAATCGGTGATTTCCGGGAACTGTTTCTGCAGCAGGGGCACGAACACTTCATTGAGCGCCACGCCGAGCATCGCCGGCTCGTCCGGCGGTTTGCCGGTATAGGTACTGAGATAGATCGGGTCACGCCGCATGGTGATGCGTTCGATGGTGAATACCGGAAACTGTGCCTGTTCGTTGTAATACCCGGTATGGTCGCCATACGGGCCTTCGAGTGCGGTTTCAGCCGGATCGATGAAGCCTTCGAGCACGATCTCGGCCGAGGCCGGCACCTGCAAGTCGCTGCCCAGGCATTTGACCAACTCCGTCTTCGCGCCGCGCAGCAGGCCGGCAAACTGGTACTCGGATACGCTGTCGGGCACCGGTGTCACCGCCGCCAGAATGGTCGCCGGATCGGCGCCGAGCGTGACTGCCACGGGGAATGGCTGCCCGGGATTCTTCAGGCAGTGGTCGCGGAAATCGAGCGCTCCGCCGCGATGCGCCAGCCAGCGCATGATCACCTTGTTGCGGTCTATCACCTGTTGCCGGTAAATGCCGAGATTCTGCCGCGTCTTGTTCGGCCCGCGCGTCACCGTCAGCCCCCAGGTGATCAGCGGTGCCACGTCACCCGGCCAGCAATGCTGGATCGGCAGGCTCGACAGATCGACATCCTTGCCTTCCCAGACCACTTCCTGGCACGCTGCCGACGACACCACCCTGGGCGCCATGTTGAGTACCTGTCTGAACACCGGCAGTTTTTCCCAGGCATCCTTCAGGCCTTTCGGCGGCTCCGGTTCCTTGAGGTAGGCCAGCAATTTGCCGACTTCGCGCAGCGCATCGACGGACTCCTGGCCCATGCCTAGCGCCACGCGGCGCGGTGTGCCAAAGAGGTTGGCCAGCACCGGAATCGAGTGGCCTTTCGGATTCTCGAACAGGATGGCCGGCCCGCCGGCACGCAGCACGCGGTCGCAGATTTCGGTCATTTCGAAGCGGGTGTCGATTTCGACACGGATACGCTTGAGCTCACCCATGCTTTCCAGTTGCGCAATGAAATCGCGTAGATCGTGATATTTCATGGTCAGGCTAGTCCGCATAAACGTGAATAATCGCGATTATAGGGCGAGAAGAAGCCATTCGTCTCATGACGGCGAGCTTACTTCGCCCCTGCCTTTTCGAGGATTGTCACCATCTCCCGGTAGCCGCGCGCCCTGGCCAAGGCTAGGGGTGTCGTCCCGTTGCGATCAGCCAGCTGCGTATTGGCCCCGGCGGCCACCAGCGCACGCAGAACCTCAACGTGCCGCTTGCCACCATCGCCAAGAACGATGGACTCAATGAGCGCCGTCCAGTGCAGATTATTCACGTGGTCCAGTGGCGCACCGGCGGCAATCAGTTGTTTGACCACGCCCTCATGCCCTAGATGTGCGGCGGCAATCAGGGCGGTGCCCGCGTAAATGCTGGTCGTCAGTTTTGCACTGGCGCCGAGCGAAAGCAGGACACGCAGCGTTTCCTCGTCATCAGCGACAGCGGCAATGGTCAGCGCATCATAGCGATCGTTTTCCAGCAACTCGGTTCGTGCACCGGCAACGATCAACGCCCGAACCACTTCGCGTTGACGGGCGAAGGTCGCGACATGCAGCGGTGTTCGCCCAAAGGAATCACGGTCATTCAGGTCAGCCCTGGCAGCGATGAGGATTTCGGTCTGCACCAGATTGCCCTGGTGTGCCGCCGCATGCAGACCGCCATAGCGCACCACCTCATCGGCACGAGGCGGAATCTGGGCAAGCACCGGGCGTGCTGCCATGAGCGCAAGTACGAAAACCAGAACAAGAATTCTCATGTCGACTCTCCGTTGATGTTGCAGAAGTGTCGACCCTTGGCCGAAACGGAGAGTTCCTTCTCCGCCTGCTATTTCACCCCAGCCCGGACTGGCGCAGGAGATCGAGCGCGATACCGGCGAAGATGCTGGCACCGATCCAGTTGTTGTGCAGAAAGGCCTTGAAACAACGAGCCGGATCGCGCTGCCGGATCAACGAGAAGTGATAGGCGGCAAGAGATTCTTTATTTCCATCCGCAATGATCAGAACAAATGCTCTATCACATCTTGCAACGAACAATTCTAATGAGAACCGGTGTCCAGACGAAGAATCCATTAAGTCATATACCGGCTGCAGCAGGAAAATATTACAAATCGGCGACCATTGTTAGGTTGTAGTAATTGCTATCCTGTTATCACTTATATACAATTAACAACACACAAGGAACAACCTGATGACAATAAACGGACCTGTAACTTTTTTACTCCCAGAAGATCTTGCGCGACAAATCGGCAAGAGGTTGGAAGCTAGGCGTCGACTCTTGCCGCACAGTCTGGCGTGCCTGTCTCTACCATCAGGCACTTCGAAACTTCGGGGAAAATCAGCTTGTTGAGTCTACTTCAGCTTGCGGATGCTATGGCGTGCCTGGACAGCTTTTCCAACTTGTTTCCCGTTAGTCCGGCGACACGCATTGAAAATTTCGTAGCGCCCAGGAGGAAGAGAGGAACGAAATGAATTCCATTCTTCGCGTACACCTCTCTGGTGTTCCTGTTGGCAGACTTGCCATGAACGCACAGGGCGAAATTGTTTTTCAATACGAGGAAAGCTGGATTCAATCGGGGTTCGACCTGTCGCCAGGCACCCTTCCATTTAACGGAGAAGCAAACCAGTCGGTGCGACCCGGAGAGTTCGAAGGGCTTCATGGCGTGTTCAACGACTCATTACCTGATGGATGGGGCTTGTTATTGATGGACAGGGCCCTGAAACAGCACAAAAATCTTGACCCGCATGAAATCAATCCCCTGTATCGCCTGGCCTACCTGGGGCATCGCTGCATGGGTGCCTTGGAATACGAGCCGGAGATACTGCCAGAACTCGGCGAGATTTCTATAGACCTTGAGCGAATTGCTGCGGAATCAGAGGGAATGCTTCAGGGCGTTTCGACTGAAGTTATCGAAGAGCTACGCATCTATGGCGGCTCCCCTGGCGGTGCACGCCCCAAGGTCACCGTGGCGTTTAACGACGACATGACCATGTGCTGCTCCGGCTTCAAAGACATCCCGGTGGGCTTTTCGCACTGGATTGTAAAATTCAGGAACGCTAGCCGACAAGGCAACGCGGACCCATCTGACATCGGATTAATGGAAAAAGCCTATGCTGAAATGGCATCGGAGGCGGGTTTGATCATGCCCAAAACGGATCTTCTGAACATGAGGGTCAACAGGAACAAGGAGTTATATTTTGCTGTAAAGCGCTTCGATAGAGCATGGAATCGGAAGATTCACTTTTTATCCTTATCCGGTTATGCCCACGCAAACCACCGCGTCCCCTGTCTGGATTACGGCAGCGGTGTGTTTGCCGCAACCAAAAAACTGACCCGATCAACAGAAGAAGTAGCAAAAGCATTTCGCTTAATGGTCTTCAACATCTTTGCTCACAACAAGGATGACCATGCTAAGAATTTTGCGTACCTTTACGATTCGGAAGCTAAACAGTGGAAGTTGTCGCCAGCGTTTGACCTGACGTTCAATTACGGGATGAGCAATTCCCATACGACGAGTATCAACGGCTCTGGCAATCCCTCCTACTCAGACATCAAGAAACTTGGCGAACAGTTTGGCATTAAACAGTGGGCGATAATTTGCGATGAAGTACGCGGCGCTGTTTCCAAATGGGCATCGTTTGCAAGTCAATATGGGCTCACAAAAACAAGGATAGGAGAAATCAGCAAGGCACTGAGAGTCGTCGATCGTGAATGCTCGTCGACCAAATAAAATTACCCCCGTGCATCGATGATGCCGGGGCAGGGCAATTGGGATGTTTGAGCCCAAGGCCTCGTAGCCTGCGGGGCACATTCCCGTTGGTCAGATTCCGGCACCCCAAGAGTACTTCCTCAGGACGGCTTCGCCTTACCTTCGGGGCGCCTTCGCCGGCGAATGCCTCGGCTCAGAAAAAATAAGTCAGGACTGAGACGAAAAACAATTCGCCCCTTGTGTGTAAATATTTCAGTGTGTATTATACACACCATGAACAGCAAAGAACTGATCAAGCAACTCGAAGCTGCCGGGTGGGTTCTACGGGGAGCAAAAGGCTCGCATCACATCTACATCCACCCGGAGCGTGGCGGGCACATCACCGTACCGCATCCGAAAAAGGATTTGGGCCTTGGCTTGGTGTATAAGCTGTTGAAACAAGCAGGACTGAAATGACAGGAGCAGACCATGAAATATCCCATTGCAATTGAAGCGGGTAACAATGATCACGCATTCAGCGTTGTCGTTCCTGATCTACCCGGCTGCTTTTCCGCCGGAGACACACTGGACGAAGCGGTCGATAATGCCAAAGAGGCCGTTGAGCTGTGGCTGGAGACAGTGATTGATGACGGCGGGGCCATCCCCGAACCGCGCACACTCACTGAATATCAGGCAAACCCGGAATTTTCCGGCTGGATATGGGCCGTGGTTGCTGTTGATCTAGCGCAACTTTCCGACAAGGTGGAGCGGGTTAACGTAACGCTCCCGGCCCGTGTTCTCCGGCGGATTGACGCGGCGGCAAAAGCGGCTGGTGAATCGCGCTCGGGCTTCATCGCCCACTTGGCGTTGAGGGCTTAGGCTGAAGACAGCCGTTTTTACTGGATTTCCGACCGATTACTCAGCGGACGCCAACTTGGGCGACAGTATTTTGAGTCAGCTTGGCCCTCACCCCAAACTGCCTTAGCAGTTTTTCGATGACAGGCTTGATTGTTCGTGGCGTCGTTTCCATCCGTGCATTTGACACATTAAATGTTGGAATTGCACGGATTATAGATGTTTGGCAGCCGCTTTTGCCCGGTGAATTCCTCATCCAACCAATCGGCCAGTCGTACCAAATCGATTCCGAAGGTGACCTACTCGCGGATATTGGCTCGCAGTCATACGTTGCTATTATCGCAACGCCCCTTGAGCCAAAAGAAAGTCGAGCGCGATTCCGACAAAGATGCTGGCACCAATCCAGTTGTTGTGCAGAAATGCCTTGAAGCAGCTCGCCGGCTCGCGCTGCCGGATCAGCGTGAAGTGATATCCGGCAATCCCGGCGGCAACTCCCAGCCCGGCATAAAACATCCAACCCATATGCTGCCGGTAACCGACCCAGGCGATCAGTGCCAGCGTTACGGTGTAGCAGGCCATCACTGCCGCCACGTCGAAGCGGCCAAAAGTAATGGCCGAAGTCCGAATGCCGATGCGCAGATCGTCGACGCGGTCGACCATCGCATACTCGGTATCGTAGGCCATCGCCCAGAACACATTGGCCAGCAGCAGCAGCCACCCGGCCATTGGGATGGTGTCAAGCTGCGCGACATAGGCCATCGGAATGCCAAAGCCGAAAGCCACGCCCAGATACGCTTGCGGAACGGCGAAGAAGCGCTTGGTCAATGGATAGCTGGCGGCAAGGAACAGGGCCACGACCGATAAACCGACGAGGTACCAGCTGTGGAAGGGCAGGATCAGACAGAACGAACAGATCACCAGCACGCCGATCAGGATCAGCGCCTCTTTCGTCGACACTTTGCCGGAAGCCAGCGGCCGCTCGCGGGTTCGCGCCACATGCGGATCGAAATCACGGTCAGCGAGGTCGTTGATCACACAACCGGCCGAGCGCATCAGCACCGTGCCGAGCACGAAAATCCACACCACCTTCCAGTCGGGCTTTCCGAGCGAGGAAAACCACAGCGCCCAGAGCGTTGGCCAGAGCAGCAGAAGGATGCCGATCGGCTTGTCGAGCCGCATTAATCGCTCGTAAAGATCTAACTTATAGTGAATTGTACGAATATTGACCACAATTTCGTCATAGTGAATTTAAAAATTAAGATGACAGTATGGCAACTATACGAAAAAGAGGCGAGAACGTAAGCCCCTTGTTGTGGCCATTGATTAGTTGCAGCCAATTGTCGATTGCTTATGTAATAAAATCGTCAAAAGGGTTCAGTATTTTCAGTGCAATCAACGTCCAATAGCTGAAATCTTTGTGGTGAGAAATCGAAGTCTGCTTTGGCGTCCGTATGGTCGAATACGAGATCACAATTCATCCGATCAACCATTGTCATTGACCAGTTCTGGTACCGGGGCATGATCCTCAGCATAGTCAGCGCGAGCGCAAACAACCATTTTGGCGCTGGAAACACACGAGGATGTACACCCATGGCCGAGAAAACTCTGACTACCATCTCTTTATATGTAATCGTTTCTCCCCCAGACAGGTTATAAGCACGGTTTTTCACGCAAGAAGTACTCAATGCCAAACGACAGGCACCCGCTACATCATCTGCATGAACCGGCTGACGTAACCCATTTGCCTCACCAAGAATTGGGAAAAAACCGAAGCGCTGGATAAAACGGGCTATTTCGGAAATATTCTTGTCATGCCCCCTGCCATATACAAGAGTCGGGCGAAGAATGACCCATTCCACTCCATGGTCTGGATGAACGAAGAGCCCGGCCTGGTGGGGCGCAGTTACGACATCAAGCTGGCAACGCAGTGGGCATCGGCATCGATCACCGTCATCAAGCATCGCATCGACATCAACTCGCTGGCGCATGAAGCCAGCAAGAAATTGGCGCTGAACGACATCAGCGTGTGCAACCTCGCTACCAGTAAGCCTTTGGTGTTCGATGCCTACACGCAATCGAAAATACTCGGCAGCTTTATCCTCGTCGACCGATTCTCTCACGCCACCGTAGCCGCTGGAATGGTCCGCCACAGCTTGCGCCGCGCGCAGAACGTGCACAAGCAGGCGCTGTCGATTACGCGTTCGGACCGAGAGCGGCTCAATGGTCACAAGGGCAAGGTAATCTGGTTTACCGGGCTTTCCGGGTCTGGTAAATCGACCATTGCTAATGCGCTTGAGATAGAACTTCACGCACAAGGCAAGCGTACTTACATTCTTGATGGTGACAATATCCGCCAAGGGCTCAACAAGGATCTGGGTTTCACCGACGCCGACCGCGTCGAGAACATCCGCCGCATCGCCGAAGTCGCCAAGTTGATGATGGACGCCGGAATCATTGTAATGACAGCCTTCATCTCACCCTTCCGTCAGGAACGCGAAATGGCCCGGGAACTGATCGGCCCGGAAAATTTCGTTGAGGTGTTTATCAGCACACCTCTGGCAGTATGCGAACAGCGCGATGCCAAGGGACTTTACCGGAAGGCGCGCAGCGGGCTGATCCCCAACATGACCGGCATCAACAGCCCATATGAGGCTCCGGGACACCCGGAGATCGCGCTCGACAGTAGCCGCAGGAATGTATCAGAATCCGTTGAAGAACTGATTCGGGTAATCGCTGACTAATTTCAGCAGTGTGGCTGGCATTCCAGTCAGTCACGTTAAAGTGAAAAATTTGACACAGCCCATTCCACCTGCCCTCACCGCGCTGCCGCGCACCCTCTCCCGCGGGAGAGGGCTGGAGTGAGGGCCGATTTTCTGGTTCCAATTGTCATGTTGTAGCATGTTGACTAGCAACTGGCCGCTATCTGACATCTCCACGCAGTTCTGCAACCCGCGCCTGCAAATGTTCCGGTGTTGCCATCGTCGGTGATACCGGTTCCCCGACAAACAGCCCGATCTTGGCAAATAGCCGCAGTCGCAGGGGATTGCTCATGGCCTGACCGCCCTTTCGGCTGAAAAAGCTGCCCCACAGGCCGCGCAGGGCCATCGGGATCACCGGTACCGGTGTGCGGGTGACGATACGCTGCACACCGGGGCGGA
>JAIFKU010000118.1 GCA_020049495.1 Accumulibacter sp. | reverse complement strand
GCGACCGGCCGCTGACGCTGGACGACTGCATGAACTCGGGAAGCGCGCTGATCGAAGCGGGGGCGACACGCCTGTGCCGGATCATCAAGGCAGTCGGTTCTTGACATCACCGTACTTTGCACCAACCTCATTGAGGTGTCTGTAGTGGGTCAGATCACTGTAGAATTGTCATACAGGGAATTTGTGACATGTCGGATTCTTGGGTTGTTTTTTTCTTTATAAGGGGAACGCAATGAATGTTTTTCGTACCAGTGCTTTGGTTCTTGCTCTGACCAGTCTGACAATTGGCCTGTTGTCCGGGTCGGTTTCTGCGCAAACCGTGATGCGCATCAGTATTTCGACCGGGGGTGATTCGCACCAGAAGGTAGCCATCGACACCATGGCCAGGGAGGTTGAGCAGCGCAGTAATGGGCGCTACAAGATTCAAACCTATTACGCCAGTGCGCTGGGTGGCGAACGCGAGGCGACCGAGGCCGTGCAGATGGGCACTCAGGAACTGACCTGGACCTCGACCGGGCCAATCCCGAATTTCGTTCCCGAAGCAAAGATTTTTGATGTGCCCTTCCTGTTCCGCGATTATGCGCACGCCCGTGCGGTTCTCGACGGTCCGATCGGCCAGGAGATGCTGACCAAGTTCGACAGTAAGGGAATCAAGGCGCTGGCTTGGGGCGAGAATGGTTTCCGTCACATGACCAACAACAAGCGGCCGATTACGGGTCCGGAGGATATGAAGGGGCTGAAGATGCGCACCATGGAGAACCCGGTGCATATTCAGGCCTACAAGGGATTTGGCATCATCCCGACCCCAATGGCCTTTGGCGAAGTATTTACTGCCTTGCAGCAGGGTACGGTGGATGGGCAGGAAAATCCTTTGTCGGTGATCAGTTCCAACAAGTTTGATCAGGTACAGAAATACATGACCCTGACCGGTCACGTCTATTCGGCTGGTGTGTTCCTGATGAGCAAGGCCATCTTCGACAAGCTGCCGGAAGCCGACAAGAAGATCTTCCTCGATTCGGCCAAGGTAGCTGCCAAAGCGAACCGTGATCGCGTCGATCTGGACGAGAAAAACGCCGTCGCCGATCTGACCAAGAAGGGCATGCAGATCATCGTCGATGTGGACAAGGCCAAGTATCAGGCGGCGTTGGCTCCCGTATTTGCTGATTTCGAGAAGCAGTTCGGCAAGGCTGCACTGGACAGGATCAAGGCCGTCAAGTAGGCGGCGCACTCCCGGAAACGAACCGGCACCCTGAATCCAGGCTGCCGGTTTGTTTGTTGGGGTTTCCCTTCACCGGGTTAGCGACGGATTGTGTAGCCCAATTAAACGTGATGGTAGAGCTTTCATGAAATCTGCTTTTCTTGCTTTTGAACGGCAAACGACACGATTTGCCATGCTGATCGCCCGCTTCATGCTTGCGCTTTCAGCCTGCCTGGGCATGTTTCAGGTGATCACACGCTTCGTGCTTGAACAGCCTGCGGAGTGGACCGAGGTAATGATTCGATTCTCCCTCATCTGGATGATATTCATGGGTATTCCCGAAGCCTTCCGCCTGGGCTCGATGGTCTCCATCGATCTGATGCATCGCCTTTCTCCAATGCGTTTCAGAAGAATGCTCGACGGCTTGCACGCCATACTCGGATTAATGCTGCTCAGCGTGTTCATCTGGTACGGTTGGGATTATTCCCTGCGCGGCCTGGTTCAAACCATGATTGGATTCGAGGGTTTGTCCATGTTCTGGGCCTATGTGGCCATCCCGGTCGGCTGTTGCTTTGCTGTTCTGGGCGTCATCGGCAATTTCCTTGAGCCGAAGCATCTCGAACTCGAAACCGCTCAATAACCCCATCCGGAGAACCGTTCGTCATGTCGCTCGCCATGCTCCTCACGATGATCATGCTTTTTGTCTTCTCGGTATCGATTGCGGTATCGATTGGCTTATCCAGTGTCGTCGGTATTATTGTGGCCAAAGCCCACATGCTGCTTCTGCCGAAGGAGGTTTTTTCTTCGGTCAACAAATTCCCGCTGGCGGCCATTCCATTTTTCATTCTGGCCGGCAATCTGATGGAGACCGGTGGCATATCCAAACGCTTGGTCGAATTTGCCAAGTCCCTAGTCGGTGGTGTCCAGGGCGGTCTGTCAGCAACCTGTGTGCTGACCTGCATGATCTTTGCTGCCGTCTCCGGTTCGTCAGTGGCGACCACTTTCGCCATTGGCGCCATCCTGATCCCAGCTCTGATCAAGCATGGTTATCCGGTCAATTATGCGGCGGCGCTCCAAGCCACCTCGGCCGAACTGGGGGTCATCATTCCGCCGTCGATTCCAATGATCCTCTATGGTGTTTCGGCTGAAGTCTCGATTGGCGAACTGTTCATCGCCGGTTTCGGACCGGGCATCCTGATCGGCTCTGCGCTGATGGTTTTTGTCATTATTTATGCCCGCATCCATGGTTACGGCAAACGCGATCACGAAGGCAGGTTGTCGGTATTTGCGGCCGTAAAGCAGTCCTGGCTGGCCTTGATGATGCCGGTGATCATTCTGGGCGGGATTTACGGCGGAGTGTTTACACCGACTGAAGCGTCCGTGGTGGCGGTGTTCTATGCCTTGATCCTCGGCGTTTTCATCTACCGTGAAACGAAGCTGGCTGATGTCCTGGTGATTCTGCGCAAGTCCGTGATCTCGTCGGCGGTGATCATGTTCATCATCGCCAACGCCGGGTTGTTCAGCTTCATGATCACGCGTGCCGGCGTACCGGAAGCGATCGGCACGTGGCTGTCAGAAACCTTGCAAAGCCCGGCCTTTTTCCTGCTCGGCGTGAATGCTGCGTTGTTCATTATCGGTATGTTCATCGAGACCTCAGCCTCGATTATCGTTCTGGCGCCTATCCTTGTTCCGGTCGCCATGAAGTTCGGCGTTGATCCGGTGCACTTCGGCATGATCATGATCGTCAATCTAGCCCTGGGCATGATTACGCCGCCCTTTGGGGTCAATCTATTTGCGGCGTGTACCGTGGCCCATATTTCAGTCGACAGGATCATCACGCGCCTGATTCCCTTTGTGCTGGTTATTCTGGGATGCCTGATGGTGATTACCTACGTTCCTTCATTATCCCTGTATTTGCGTGACATGGCCTATCTCAAATGAGAGTTTGTGTCCGCTGATGGGCTTCCTCTTGTCGAGCGAGTAAAGGACTTTCATCCCCAGGTCAGTGCGCCCTGCCGGGCACACCAACAAAAAGCCCGAGCACTTTCGGGCACGGGCTATTGGTAATTGCACGGAAATCAGCAGTCAACTGTTACCAGGTGTCTCGACAGGCAGAGGACGTTTTGGACGCCGATGTTGTCGTTTGGGCGGCCGTCCATCGGGATGAAACTCCTGCGGCGGCCTGGAATCTGGTCTTGCATCAGTTCTTGGCACATTGTTCTTCTGTCCCTGAATACGTTCGGGGCGACGGCCAGGGCCTTGAGAACCGGTGCGCTTCTCCATCGGCCTGTCCAGAGGACGATCCGACTCGCGGTTGCCTGGAGCCGTACGGATTTCGAGTTCGTTCAACTCGTCCCATTGTTCATCGGTACGATCCCGCTCGGGGATAGCCAGAAGTTCGCGAATCCGGCGACGCGGATCAAGTGGTTGTGGATCATTCATAACGACATTATGAACTACACGGCCCATCTCATTCAACACTCCTAAAGAATCAATCCGGAGAAATGATTCGAAACGCACCATTTGGCTTCACATTCAGCCCTATAATTGCCCTCTTTTTTGAGTCCGATCCATGTGGTTTAGAAACCTTCAGCTTTACCGCCTCCCCAAAAACTGGGCCAGCACGCTCAGCGAACTTGAAGAACAACTCGCTTCGCTGACCCTGCAGCCCTGCAGTGCCAGCGAATTGCAGAGCATCGGCTGGGTCTCGCCAAGCGCTGGCGGCGCCCTCGTCCATGCGGTCAACCGGCAGTGGTTGCTGGCACTCGGTATCGAGAAAAAGTTGCTGCCTGCCTCGGTGGTCAAGCAGTTCGCCAATGAACGGGCAAAAGCAATTGAGGAAACCGCAGGGCGCCGCGTTGGCCGCAAGGAAATGCGCGAACTGCGCGAAGCGATGACCCTCGAACTGCTGCCGCGGGCCTTCATCCAGCGCCGTTCCACGTATGGCTGGATCGACCCGATCAACGGCTGGCTGGTCATTGACGCCGCCGCGCCGGCCAAGGCCGAGGAATTTCTTGAACATTTGCGCAAATCGGTCGACGCACTGCCGGCCCGTCTGCTGCAGGTCACGCAATCGCCCTCGGCAGCGATGACCGGCTGGGTTGCCGATGGTGAAGCGCCGCGCGGCTTTACGCTTGATCAGGATCTTGAACTGCGTTCGGCCGAAGATGCCACGGTGCGCTATGCCAAGCACCCACTGGAAGGCGAGGAAATCCGTCAGCATATTGCTGATGGCAAGGTCGTCACGCGCCTGGCCATGACCTGGGGCGACCGGATATCCTTTGTGCTCAATGAGAAACTGCAGGTCAAGCGCCTCGCTTTTCTCGATATTCTCAAGGAACAGTCAGATGTCCAGGCCGAGAACGAAGATGAACGGTTCGACATCGATTTCACGCTGATGAGCGGCGAAGTCGCCCGTTTGCTCGACGACCTGCTTGAAGGCCTCGGCGGCGAGCTGGAAAAGCCGGTCTGAACACCACTACAACGGCAAACGATCTTGTCCCGGGACGATGCTTCTATGGCGGAGAATGACGGGGAATCCGTTCCCCCGTGGTTTGTCTATCTGATCGAATGTCGCGACGGCAGCATCTACACCGGTATCGCGATCGACGTTGCGGCGCGCTACGCCGCGCACTGCAGCGGCAAAGGCGCGCGCTACACGCGCGCTCACCCGCCGCTCAGATTGCTCGCCAGCGTGGCTTACCCGGACCGCTCAAGCGCCTTGAAAGCCGAATACCGGATCAAGCAATTGACGGCGGCAGATAAACACCGACTCGTTGCCGACCTGTTGGCCCGAGGTGCGAGTTCTGCTGATCGGGAAAACCAAAAGCCCTGAAGCGACGATAGAGGACCCTGCCCTTCTGCCGAACCAAAACGGATCAGTCGAATAATCCCGGTTGCAAGGGGGCAAGGTTTTCGCGCTTGACGGTAAACCGCACCGGCAAACCGCTGCGCCCGATGGCCTCAACGAGCATGCGATTGGCACAGGTTTCGGCCACCACCCGGACATTGTATCCGCCCTTGGCGAGTCGGCTGGCGTGACCGATATAGGTGGCGACAACACCGATTTGCGGAAGCCAGGTCGATTTTTTTCGTGCCATTGTCGTGAACCCGTCAAATTTTTCTGCGCCAATATTAGCAGCCTGTCGAAAAAACTGCCATGAAAGCACAGCCCAGCGTCGAGTCGGCAGGCTGCAGCAGTTATAATGTGGCCTTAATCGCCTCACTCCGGATCATCATGGAAGCCGAACAGCTCAATATCATTGCCAACCGACTTGTGGATCTCGCCCAGCGCGCCACCGAGTTGCGGAGGTATCTTTGACTACGATCAGAAATTCGATCAGCTAAGTGCCGTATCGCGCGAACTCGAGGATCCCAGAGTCTGGGACAAGGCCGAACGCGCACAGGAACTTTCCAAGGAAAAGAAATCGCTGGAGAACGTCGTCCTGACACTCGACCGTGTCGGCGATGGTCTCAAGGACGCCGATGAGTTGTTCACCATGGCACGCGAGGAAAGCGACGACGATACACTGAATGCCGTTTCTGCCGATGTCGACAGCATCGAGAAGCAAATCGCGGCCCTCGAATTCCGCCGCATGTTCAACAACCCGGCCGATCCACTCAACTGCTTTATCGACATCCAGTCCGGTGCCGGCGGGACCGAAGCGCAGGACTGGGCGTCGATGCTGCTGCGCATGTATGTCAAGTATGGCGAGCGCAAGGGCTACAGCGTCGATGTGCTTGAAGTCTCCGATGGCGACGTAGCCGGGATCAAGACGGCGACGATCAAGCTCACCGGCGATTACTGCTTCGGCATGCTGCGCTCGGAAACCGGCATTCACCGGCTGGTGCGCAAATCGCCGTTTGATTCGAACGCACGCCGCCACACCAGCTTCTGTTCAGTCTTCGTGTATCCGGAAATCGACGACTCGTTTGAGATTGAAATCAATCCGGCCGATCTGCGCACCGACACCTATCGCGCCTCCGGCGCCGGTGGTCAGCACATCAACAAGACTGATTCGGCGGTACGCATCACGCACATTCCAACCGGGATTGTCGTGCAGTGCCAGAACGACCGCTCGCAGCACCGCAACCGCGCCGAAGCCATGGCCATGCTCAAATCACGCATGTACGAAGCTGAAATCCGCAAACGCCAGGCCGAACAGCAAAAACTTGAAGACACCAAGACCGATATCGGCTGGGGACACCAGATCCGTTCCTACGTGCTCGATCAGTCGCGCATCAAGGATCTGCGCACCAACGTTGAAGTCGGCCACACGCAGAGCGTGCTTGATGGCGATCTTGACCAGTTCATCGAAGCCAGCCTGAAGCAGGGTGTCTGACCCCTGGCTTCGCGCTATTTCTACCCTTTATATCATCGATTGCGAGACTCAGATGTCTGAACAAAACAAGACTCCCGAACAGGACGAGAATCACATTATCGCCGAGCGCCGGGTCAAGCTCGCCGAATGGCGTGCCACCGGCAAGGCTTACCCGAACGATTTCTCGCGCGAAAACACGGCGGGAAAGATTGCCGAGGTCTACGCCTCCAGGTCCGCCGAAGAGCTCGAGGCCGCACCGGTTGAAGTCAAGGTGGCCGGACGCATCATGCTCAAGCGCGTCATGGGCAAGGCTTCATTCATCAGCATTGCCGACCTCTCGGGCCGTATCCAGCTTTACGTTGCCCGTGACAAGGTGGGTGAAGAAACCTACAGCGCCTTCAAGCGCTGGGACATCGGTGACATCATCGGAGCTGTCGGTCCCCTGTTCCGGACCAAGACCGGCGAACTGACCGTCCAGTGCTCTGAAATCCGCCTGCTTTCCAAGTCGTTGCGCCCGCTGCCCGAAAAGTTCCACGGTCTGACCGACCAGGAACAGAAATACCGCATGCGCTACCTCGACCTGATTACCAACGAGCAGTCGCGTTTCACCTTCGTCGCCCGCAGTCGCATCGTGCAGTCAATCCGCAACTACATGACTGACCATGGCTTCCTCGAGGTCGAAACGCCGATGATGCATCCGATTCCCGGCGGCGCATCGGCTCGTCCCTTCAAGACGCACCACAACGCGCTGGATATGGAACTGTTCCTGCGTATCGCCCCGGAGTTGTATCTGAAGAAGCTGGTCGTCGGCGGCTTCGAGAAGGTCTTCGAGATGAACCGCAACTTCCGCAACGAAGGCATGAGCCCGCGCCACAACCCCGAGTTCACCATGATGGAGTTCTACGAGGCCTACAGCGAATACCGCAAGCTGATGGATTTTACCGAAGGCCTGCTGCGCCACGCAGCGCGCGAAGCGCTGGGCACCGAAGTTTTTGCGTATCAGGGGCGCACGCTCGACCTGTCCAAACCGTTTGACCGGCTGACCATGGTCGAAGCAATCCGCAAATACTGCCCGCAATACACGCTCGAACAACTGAATGATGCCCAGTGGCTCATCCAGAAACTCACGGCGATGAAAGCCGAAGTCAAGAAAGGCATGGGCCTGGGCACATTGCAACTGCTGATGTTCGAGGAAACGACCGAAGCCGATCTGTGGGATCCGACCTTCATCATCGACTATCCGGCCGAAATCAGCCCGCTGGCGCGTTGCAGTGACAGCAACCCGGAAATTACCGAGCGCTTCGAACTATTCATCGTCGGCCGCGAGATTGCCAACGCTTTCTCCGAACTGAACGACCCGGAAGACCAGGCCAATCGTTTCATGCAACAGGCCAAGGCCAAGGACGCCGGCGACGAGGAAGCCATGTACTACGACGCCGACTACATCCGCGCACTTGAATATGGCCTGCCGCCGACCGGTGGTTGCGGCATCGGCATCGACCGGCTGGTCATGCTGCTCACCGACTCGGCTAACATCCGCGACGTCATCCTCTTCCCGCAGATGCGCCCTGAGTGATGCACGTTAGAGCATCATGAGGAAGTGCCCTTGGGGCGCGCCCTGAGTGATGCACGTTAGTGCATCACGAGGAAGTACTCCTAGGGTACGCCCAGAGTGACACACGGCAGTGTGTCACGAAGAAGTATTCATGGGGCAACAACGGTTTTCACCATGGAATCTCGTGTCAGGGACAGGCATCCTGGGTGCTAAGATTCGTTCTTTGCATTCAACCCTGTCACGTGAGCCCCCATGAAACTCGAAACCCTCGCCGTCCACGCCGGTTACAGCCCTGATCCGACCACCAAGGCGGTTGTCGTACCGATCTATCAGACAAGCTCGTATGCCTTCGACAGTACCCAGCATGGTGCCGACCTGTTCGACCTGAAGGTAGCGGGCAACATTTACACACGCATCATGAATCCGACGCAGGACGTGCTGGAAAAGCGCGTTGCCGCGCTCGAAGGCGGCGTAGCCGGCCTGGCACTGGCCTCGGGCATGGCCGCCATCACCAATGCCATCCTGACCATCGCCGAAGCTGGCGACAATATCGTCTCTGCCGCCACGCTCTACGGTGGCACCTACAACCTCTTTGCCCATACCCTGCCGCAGTACGGTATCCAGGTTCGTTTTGCCGATAACCGCGATCGGGCGTCCTTTGAGAGGCTGATCGACGAGAAGACCAAGGCCCTCTTCTGTGAGTCGGTCGGCAACCCGCTCGGCAACCTCACCGACTTCGAAAAACTCGCCGAGATCGCCCACCAACACGGCGTACCGCTGATTGTCGACAACACCGTGCCCTCGCCCTACCTGTGCCGCCCGTTCGAATTCGGTGCCGACATCGTGGTGCATGCCCTGACCAAATACATCGGCGGGCATGGCAACTCGATCGGCGGGATGATCGTCGATAGCGGCAAGTTCCCGTGGGCCGAACACAAGGCCAGGTTCAAGCGGCTCAACGAACCCGATGTTTCCTACCACGGTGTCATCTACACCGAAGCGCTCGGTGCAGCCGCCTACATCGGCCGTGCGCGTGTCGTGCCACTGCGCAACATGGGCGCTGCGATCTCGCCGTTCAACGCCTTCCTGATCCTGCAGGGCTTGGAAACGCTGCCTGTCCGCATGGATCGCATCTGTGAAAACACGCAGAAGGTCGCTGAATTCCTCAACGGTCACGCCAAGGTATCATGGGTCAATTATGCCGGCCTGCCCGGGCACAAGGATCACGCCCTGGTGCAAAAATACATGCAGGGCCGCGCTTCCGGCATCCTTACCTTCGGCGTCAAGGGAGGAAGCGAGGGTGGCGGACGTTTCCAGGATGCGCTGCAACTCTTCACCCGCCTGGTCAACATCGGCGACAACAAGTCGCTGGCCTGTCATCCGGCAACGACCACGCATCGCCAGCTCGGCCCTGCCGAAATGGCCAAAGCCGGCGTATCGGAAGACATGATCCGTCTTTCCATCGGCATCGAACATATCGACGATCTGATCATTGACCTTGATCAGGCTCTGGCCGCTGCATAAGCCGGCAGCACTCGACATGCGTGGACCCTGACCACACCTCGGTGTGATTGTTCGAAGTAAAAAACATGCAAAAACATGAGCGGTCCGAAGCCACAGGGTAGTTACGGGAACAAAACCAGTATATATTCACGTTAAATTCAATAATCATAAGCATGAAAGATCATTTCATATGCCTTGATCGCCTTGCCGGTCTTGTCCCGGAGAACATATTTCCGCCACTTACCGAAGTTAGAATGCTGCAGGTCAATTACTACGCTAGAGAGCCGTCATGAATTTACCGCCGTTCCT
>JAIFKU010000173.1 GCA_020049495.1 Accumulibacter sp. | reverse complement strand
CCCGTGAGGGTTTGAGCGAAGGCTTCAAGTTCAACAATCCCAACGTGAAAGATGCCTGCGGCTGCGGCGAAAGTTTCAACGTTTGATGGCGACGGTTCGCCGGGAGTGCTCTTGTCGTGGATTTGCCGTACTATTTGTACAGTCCCCGAAGGGGCTTTGCACCCCCTGCGGTCGGATTTCCTCCGGGGCATCTGCTAGCGGAGTATCTGGCCCGGTTACTGCTAACAGGTGTGCGCGTCACCACTTCCAGGAATCGCATGGATTTCAACGCTGATCATTTTGACCTTTTTGAGATGCCGCACACCTTTCGGCTGGATGCTTCGGTGCTCGACAAGCGTTTTCGTGAAATTCAGACACAGGTTCATCCGGACAAGTTCGTGCAAGCCGGCGATAGCGAACGGCGTCTTTCCCTGCAGTGGGCAACGCGGGTTAATGAAGCCTACCAGATACTGAAAAAGCCCTTGTCCCGGGCACAATACCTGTTGAATCTGGCGGGCCATGATGTGGCTGCCGAAAACAATAACGCCATGCCGCCCGAGTTTCTGATGGAGCAGATGGAATGGCGCGAAGCGGTTGCTGAAGCGCGTCATGCCCACGACCAGGATGAACTCGAGCAGCTTTATCACCGGGTAAAGCGGCGGATGAAAAAGCGCTACGAGCAGCTAGCTGAATTGCTTGATGATCAGCACGACCATGCAGAGGCTGCTGATCGTGTGCGACGTTTGATGTTTCTCGAGAAGCTTCTGTTTGAAATCGACGACGCCATGGCCGCACTCGAGACTTGAACAGGTATTGAATTTAAGCAGACTAATCAGGATCCAGGACTTTCATGGCACTTTTGCAAATTGCTGAACCCGGAGAATCGGCTGCGCCGCACCAGCAGAAACTCGCGGTCGGTATCGATCTCGGCACCACAAATTCTCTTGTCGCCACCGTCAGGAGTGGTCTCTCGGTGGTCATCAGTGACGAATTGGGCCGCCCCCTGTTGCCCTCGGTTGTGCGCTATCACGCTGATGGCGGCGTTGAGGTGGGTTACGAAGCGCAGGTCAATCAATCACTGGATCCGCGCAATGTGATCGCTTCCGTCAAGCGTTTCATGGGACGTGGCCTGAAGGACATCGCCCATCGCGAATCGATGCCTTACGAATTTGAAGACAACCCCGGTATGGTTCGTCTGCATACGGTGGCTGGCGTCAAGTCACCGGTTGAGGTTTCAGCCGATATTCTGTGTACCCTGCGTTTGCGTGCGGAAGCCTCTCTCGGCGGCCCGCTCGTCGGTGCCGTGATTACGGTTCCGGCCTACTTTGACGATGCCCAGCGCCAGGCGACCAAGGATGCTGCCAGGCTGGCCGGGATTTCCGTACTGCGTCTATTGAACGAGCCGACGGCGGCAGCCATCGCTTACGGGCTGGACAACGCGGCCGAAGGTGTTTATGCCGTCTATGATCTGGGCGGCGGTACGTTTGACATCTCGATTCTCAATCTGTCCAAGGGTGTGTTTGAGGTTCTGGCCACCGGCGGGGATTCCGCGCTTGGCGGCGACGATTTTGATCAGCGAATTTTCTGCTGGATTCTCGAGGCCGCCAAACTCAATCCTCTGTCCATCGAGGATGCGCGCCTGCTGCTGACTTGCGCCCGCGAAGCCAAGGAATACCTGACACCGCATGGTGTTGCGCCGGTTACGGCACGGCTCAACAGCGGAGAAGTGGTCGATCTCAGACTGAGCACCGAAATCTTTACCGAGATTTCGCAGACACTGGTGGCCAAGACCATTCAACCGGTGAAGAAAACCTTGCGTGATGCCGGATTGTCTGTATCCGACATCAAAGGCGTCGTCATGGTCGGGGGCGCTACGCGCATGCCGCAGGTGCAACGTGCAGTCGGCGAGTTTTTCCGGCAGGAACCCCTGAACAACCTTGACCCGGACAAGGTCGTTGCCCTCGGTGCAGCAACCCAGGCCAATCTGCTCGCCGGCAACCGTGCTGCCGGCGACGAGTGGTTGCTGCTTGATGTCATCCCGCTGTCGCTCGGACTGGAAACCATGGGGGGGCTGGCTGAAAAAATCATACCCCGCAATTCAACGATTCCAATTGCCCGTGCCCAGGAATTCACTACCTTCCGCGATGGCCAGACGGCGTTGGCCTTGCATGTCGTGCAAGGCGATCGCGAACTGGTCAGCGACTGCCGTTCACTTGCGCGTTTCGAGCTGCGGGGCATTCCACCGATGGTGGCGGGTGCCGCACGCATCCGCGTGACCTTTCAGGTCGATGCCGACGGATTGCTTTCGGTATCGGCGCGCGAACTGGCCTCGGGTGTTGAAGCAAGTATTACGGTTAAACCCTCGTACGGCCTCACTGACGACGAAATCGCCAGCATGCTCAAAGATTCCATGGCCCACAGCAAAGACGATGCACTCAGGCGTGCGCTGAAGGAGGCTCAGGTCGAAGCGCAGCGTCTGATTGAGTCCGTCCAGTCAGCGCTGAAGAGCGATGGTGATCTCCTGTCTGAAGAACAACGGGGAAGAATCGAAGCCTCGATCACCCGGTTGCAGACGACGGCGCTCGGTGATAATCGTCGGCACATCACTCTGGCCATGGACGAACTTGAAGCAGATACCAAGGAATTTGCTGCACGGCGCATGGATAAATCAATCAGTCGTGCTTTTGCCGGCAGGTCTATCGATGAAATCGATCGTGGCAATGATTCAGCAAAAATCATGGGGGAACAGGCATGACGCAAATCATTGTGCTGCCCCATGTCGAACTCTGCCCGGATGGCGCGATGCTCGAGGCCAGAGCCGGGGAATCCATTTGCCAGAACCTCCTGGAAAACGGTATTGCCATTGAGCATGCCTGCGAGATGTCCTGCGCCTGTACAACCTGCCATGTCATTGTTCGCGAGGGGTTCGACGCCCTTGAATCCTCTGAGGAACTTGAGGATGATCTGCTGGATAAGGCCTGGGGCCTAGAACCTAATTCCCGTCTGTCGTGTCAGACGATGGTCAATGAAACACCCCTGGTGATCGAAATCCCGCGCTATTCGATCAACATGACCAAGGAAGGGAAGCGATAGGAGCTGCTGTGATGAAATGGACTGATGTCAATGAACTCGCCATCGAGCTTTCTGAAGCACACCCTGAAGTTGATCCCGTGAAAATAAATTTCGTTGATCTGATGAACTGGGTTATTGCGCTGCCCGACTTCAGTGACGACGCCAGGCATTGCGGCGAGAAGATTCTGGAGGCCATCCAGCAGGCCTGGATCGACGAAGTGGCCTGACGAGCGTCCTCCACAGCGAAAACTGAGATTATGGAAGTTTCGTGTTTTCCGACTGCAGCGCCTGGCTCAGCAGCTTTCGCCATTCACCCATGCTTCCTTCCGCCAGTTCCAGCGGGGCGCTGGCGTGCGCTTCGGAATAATCGGCGTAAATAATACCGAGAAGCTTTTCCGTACTCAGCAGAGGCAGCATCACAAATGAGCGCGCACCTACAACTTCGTTGTACCAGTCCGGAATCAGCTTGGCATAAGTGGGCAAGCCGACATCGGCAATGAACATGTCGATCTTGCGCGCCATGATGGCGCGGAACAGATCCGGCTTTGGCCCATAACAACGAAACCTGGCGGTTACCCGGATCGCATTATTGCCGACGCCGGCAATTGCGACCAGACCGGACGAACTATCCGGCAGGCAGAGCAGAGTGTGGTCAAAACTGTACTTGTCGTGGATGAGGCGCAAAACTTGCTGGATAACCTCAACCGGAGCCCGGCCACCCATGTTCTCGCTATCCTGGGTGAGTCGATCTGACGACGAGAGCAGATCCAGAACCCGCTCCGAGGCTTTGCGCAACAGCTTGCGGGCCTGTTCCACATTACTCGGAAAGGACATTTCGGCGAGCAGTGAATCGGTCTCGAGCAGGCATCTGTCGATCAATTCACGGATTTCACTTTCCTTGAGGTGAAGGGCGCTGCGGAAGAATTCAATTTCATTGGCGATCCCGATCTTTTCCCGGCTCTCCGGTTGACGGAACAGTGTCTCGGTGATGCGGCGACAAAACGAGGAGCACAGCTGGTGCCACATCTGTGCATTGGCCGCCGCACGTGGTGGCGCTTTGCCGATATC
Source organism: Accumulibacter sp. (assembly GCA_020049495.1). GTDB lineage: Bacteria > Pseudomonadota > Gammaproteobacteria > Burkholderiales > Rhodocyclaceae > Propionivibrio. The sequence goes on along the minus strand of JAIFKU010000173.1, from coordinate 5,823 downwards.
CGGTGCCAGACTGTTCTGCAATACATCCGGCAGGCACCAGTGACGGGCAATGGCCGCGCCGATATTTTCGAAACTGATGCCCAGAATTTGCAGTATGGCTTCGTCTTCGGCGAGATTTTTCTCCGCCTGGAGTAGGCGACTGCGTTCGATGTCCTCATACAGATAGTAGGTGACCATCATGCGCCCAAGATTCTGCATGAGACCGCAAACCTGGGCTTCCTGAGCACTGTGGCGCGGCGCATTCATGCGCGTGATCTCGGCGGCGAGACGGCCGCAAAAATAGGCGGCAACAATTTCAGCATGCAGCTGATTCGACTGGGGTTTGTGCGATAGAGAACCGAGCAGCGCCAGTGACAGGGCAACAGACTTTACCGTGTTCAGTCCGAGAACCATCAAAGCCTGATCGATGGTGGAAACATTGCGTCCGCCACGTGCGTTACGACTCGAGTTGGATATGCGCAACAGCTTCGAGGTAAGGGCCGCATCACGCAGGATAGTGGCGGTCATTTCACGCGTTCCACCGCCGACATCGTCGCCGAGTTTGCTGATGGTTTGAATCGATGCACCCAGACCAGCGAACCCCGGGCTGCCATCCATACGTTCGAGCAGTTTTGCTATGCTGGATTGTTTATCGTCTTGCAAAAGCCGAACCTCTTGAAAACGGTCTTTGTTCCCGCACTGCAGTGCCTGAGCCCCATTGGCATTGTAGGGCAAAAATGGCCTGAAAGCTTGAATGATATTTACGGCAAGCCGACGATACGGTAGTCTTGCAAGCTGGTTTTTTCCGGGTTGAAGTCATCAGGTACGGAGACTTGCCGGAGTTGTGCGCTTCGCGTCAGGTGTACGGCGATGACTGCGAATAATCATCAGGAAGTGTCCCGTCCGTGTTCTTTGGCAGGGTTGCGGGTTTGACATGAAACAGGAGTTTCAACATGTTGATCAGCAGGAAAATAGGGCTTCTGGTGGCGATCGCAATGGCCACCTGTGCTGCGGTGTCCGGTTTCGGCTTGTACGGGGTAAAACGCGTCAATGCCAACGTGGTCGAGATTGCCAGCAACTCCGTGCCGGCATTGCTCCTGGTCAGTGATATGCGGGCCAGCTATCTGTCGCTGATTCCGAAGATCTACGACCGGGCGATCACCAAAGACGCCGATCTCGGAAGCGCACTGGACAAGAAGATTAGCGGAAGCGCCAGTGATCTGTTCAAGCAGATTAGCGAATACACCAAGCGTACGACGGACGAAGAAGAAATTAAAACACTCGATGAAGCAAAGATGGCTTTGATCTCATTCGTGACCAAATTGCGCCAGGTCAGTATGTTGGCGGGTATGGGGGAAAGGGATATGGCCCTGACGGTTATTCAGACCGAAATCGATCCGCTGCACCTGCGCCTGTCAGCCGCTTTCGATACTCTGGTGAAGATGAACACCGGCAATGTTAACACCGTGGCCACTTCAGCCGAGACGAGTTTTGTCCGCACCTTTGTCATTACGATTGCCGGAGCACTTGTTGGTCTGGCGATCATCGGCGTGATGGGCTTCCTGTTTGGCCGTTCGATCACCAGACCCCTCGGCATGATGCAGCGTGCGATCTCCCGGACAGCCAATGATCTCGACTTTACCAATGTCATCAAGGTTCGTTCCAACGATGAAATCGGTCGTACCCTGCAGGCTTATAACGAATTGCTCGCCAGACTGCGAACCAGTTTCAGCGAAATTCAGGCGGCCTCCTCGCGCATGGCGGCAATTACTGTTGAAGTCAGTAAATCCTCGAAGGACATCGCCGAAAATTCGCATGCGCAGAACGATGCCTCATCGGATATGGCGGCAGCGATCGAGGAACTCACCGTAAGCATTTCCATGGTTGCCGGTCAGGCGCAGGATGCCAGCCTGCATACCCAGAAATCGCGCGACACGGCCGATCAGGGCGCCGAGGTGATTCTGTCGACGGTCAGGGGAATCCAGACGATTTCCGAATCCGTGCGCCAGACCTCAACCCGTATCGACGCCCTGCGCAATGACAGCGAGAAAATTTCCTCGGTCGCCAACATCATCAAGGAGATTGCCGAACAGACCAATCTGCTGGCGCTGAATGCAGCCATCGAGGCAGCACGTGCCGGAGAACAGGGTCGTGGCTTCGCCGTGGTCGCTGATGAAGTGCGCAAGCTGGCTGAACGCACCTCGAAATCGACGCAGGAAATTTCGACCCTGCTGGCACAGATGCAGGGCAGCGCCAGGCAGGCCGTCGACAGCATGCTTGCTGCCGTGCGTGAAGTGGATCTTGGCGTGGAAAACGCGCAACTGGCTGGAAAATCGATTGAGGAAATCAAGCAAGGTTCGAGTACGGTAGTCGGTGCCGTCGAGGAGATTACCGAAGCGGTGCGTGAACAAAGTGCGGCAACGACCTCGATCTCCCAGCGTATCGAGCAGATCGCCCAAATGACCGAACGCAACACCGTGGCCGTCGAGAGTACCGCCGAAGCCGTCGATCGCATGAGTGCCATGAGCAACGAAATTGAAGCGGCGCTGGCCGCTTACAAAGTGTAGTCGAATAACTACTACTGCTGGTCAGACGGCGCGCTCAGTCGAGCGGCAGGCGACGTCCCTCGCGGAGCATGAGTTCAAACTCTTCGGCGGTAACCGGCGGGCTGAACAGATAGCCTTGCAACTGGTCGCATCCCAGGTCACGCAGAAAAGCCATTTGCGCCAGGGTTTCAACGCCTTCGGCGACGATTTCCTGGCGCAGTTGTTTGCCCATGGTGACGATGGCTTGGGCGATGGCACAATCGTTTTCATCCTCCGGAACCCCGACTACGAAGGCACGGTCGATCTTCAGCGTGGTAATCGGAAACTTCTTGAGGTAGGCGAGGCTGGAGTAACCGGTACCAAAGTCGTCCAGCGCCAGAGTAAAACCGTAGGCCGCCAGATCGTTCATGATCGGAATGACGATTTCCGGGCCACGGAAGAGCAGACTCTCGGTGATCTCCAGCTTGAGCAATTCGCAAGGTACGCCATGCCGTTCGATCAAGGCTTGCAGATACCCCGGTAGCTGGTTGTCAAACTGACGTGCCGAGAGGTTGACGGCAATCGGGATCGCTTCGAGTCCGGACTCCAGCCAGCTTTTTATTTGGCGGCACGCTTCTTCGAGGACCCAGTTGCCCAACTCGAGAATCAGGCCGGTTTCCTCAGCGAGGGGTACAAATTTCCCCGGCAGGATCAAGCCGCGTTCGGGATGATTCCAGCGGATGAGGGCCTCGGCACCGACGATTCGTCCGCTACGCAGGCTGACTTTGGGCTGGTAGTGCAACAATAGATCGTGTCCGGTCAGTGCCTGGCGCAATTCGCCTTCAAGTTGCCACTGCTCTTTGGCACGAATGTTCATTTCCGGGCAGTAGAACAGATAGCCGGCTTCGAAATTTACTTGCACGCGTTTCATGGCAATATCGGCAAAACGCAGCAGCGCCGCTGTATTGAGCCCGTCTTCAGGGTAGACCGCGATGCCGATGCAGGCTTCGATGTGCAGGGCGTGCGATTCGATCACGAAGGGTGTGGCCAGCGAGGCCAGCAGCTTTTCTGCCACCAGACCGCTGTGCTCACGTTTCTGTATGCTGACCAGTGCCACAACAAACTCATCGCCACTGATCCTGGCCAGGATGTCTTCGTCCCTCAACACCCCCCGGAAGCGCTGGCCAACCTGGCGCAGCAACTCATCGCCGACTTCATGACCGAGCGAGTCGTTGACCGAGGTAAAGCGGTTAAGGTCAATGACCAGCAGAGCGCCATGATCGTTGTTCCGGCGCGCGGAAATAAGGGCCTGTTCGACCAGCTGGTGGAACAAGGTGCGATTCGGGAGGCCCGTCAGGCTGTCGTAATTGACGATCTTTTGCATGCGTTCTTCAGCAGTACGCAGAACAGTGATATCGGAGAATATCGAGAAAGCATGAGTGACAACACCTGCGTGGTCGCGAACGACCCCGATTGAGACCGATTGAGGGAACAGTTCTCCATTCTTTCGTCTGCCTATGATTTCACCGTGCCATGCGCCCGCGCCGTGCATTGCTCCTCGCACCCGAGCCCGGAAATCGGCACTATGAACGCCAGAACGCAACAGGTCCGGAGTTTCGCCAATGGCTTCTGCCGATGAATAGCCGGTAATGCGCGAGAACGCCGAGTTGACCGAGACAATACGCTCATCGCTATCGATGATCAGGATGCCCTCATCACTATCCTCGATGATCCGCGCATGCAGGCGATGTTTTTCTTCGCGCGAAAGCCGGTCGGCAACCCGCGAAAGAATGGCCTCCATTCCGACCGGCTCTTTATTGTCGTCAAGAATGTGCTTTAACGAGAGATTGGCGCGAAAGATCTCTCCCGATTTCTTGCGCCGACGGACTTCCATCAAAGGGTTGCCGTGGTTGAGAAAAAGTTCGAATATTTCACCGTTGTGCGTACTCGGCTCATCGGCATAAAGAAACAGAATGTGCTGGCCTAGTGCTTCTGCAGGTGTGTAGCCGAACAGAATCTGTGCGCCCCGGCTCCAGCCGGTCAGATAACCGGCCAGATCCATGGTGATGACCGGTTCATGGATCCAGTCATCGATGTTGCAGTCAGCCGGCATTGCTTCCGATTCATTGGTCCTGGTATTGTCGTTGCTGAGCGATCGCAACTCATTCTGCAACTCGATCAGCGAGCGCGAAAGATCATCACCGCTCTGCTTGTGCGCACCCGCACAAAGATCAAGGCAGCGTTCGATACGCGAATCAGACATTACGCCGATCCTGCTTGTCATGGATTACGCCCAGCATCCATTGGTGAGACTCAAGAGTCAGTTGGTTATGCTCAGTTGCCGACAGGTTCATGCCGTCAAGCAGGCCAGTCAGCCCGGCTGTGTCGGCCTGTTCGATTTTTTCAACGGCGTTCAGCAGTTGTCCGAGTTCGCCTCCCCGGTGAAGTACCGCATCCCTTAGAGAATCGTTCAGTTTCAGCGGGTTCAGGATGTCGACCAGTGGCATACCGAACAGAATGCCAAGCAGTGAGAACATGCCGGCCATGAAAGCATGTTCCTGTACCGATCGATCATGGCCGCCGGCTTTGGCCAGCAGTTCCATGCTGCGCGCACGGACAGATACATGCGCCATCAACATGGCAGAACGATAGTCGTCCCGGTTCGCGGCAAAGAGCATCAGGTTCAGCCAGCGCTTGAGTTGCTGCCGCCCAAGGATCAGGATGGCCTGCGAGAAACTGGCAACCGCTCTGCCTACCCCTACCCCCAGCGAATTGACGAGGCGCAGAAGATGGTAAGCGAGTACCGGATCCTGACGGAAAATGGCCTCGATCTCGCAGGTGTCGGCATCATCCGCTACCAGTTGCAACAATTTGAGCGAGAGGGCGCGGGAGGCGGCCTGATTTCCCGACGTTTTGACTGGCGGGGCAAGATACCAGTTGCCGGTCAGCCATTGTGCCGTAGGGGGAAGCGCGGGCTTGGTCTGCTCGTCAGAGTGATGAAGCACCTTCTCCGGCATTATTTGACAATTCGCATCCTGCAGCGCCGTTAATAAATCCGGTGACAGACGCTTGCTGAGGTCGGCATCGACAAGGCAGGGAAGTGACGCTGAAAGCGCGGAAAATCGTGCATCGGAAAACAGTGGCAACATGGCGTCCATGTCACCTTCGCCAGCATGAAGTACTACAGCTCCGGGATTCAGTTTCCGGTCAGCCAACAGGCGGAAAAATAGGAACGGCGGTAAATTCATGACGGCTCTCTAGCGTAGTAATTGACCTGCAGCATTCTAACTTCGGTAAGTGGCGGAAATATGTTCTCCGG
>JAIFKU010000087.1 GCA_020049495.1 Accumulibacter sp. | reverse complement strand
ATCAGACGATCTTTGTGCTGACCCGTGGCCCCAACAGCATTCTGCTGGCCCGGGGTGGAGAATTGCGCATCATCCCGGTACCTCTGCTTGCTGCTGAGGAAACCATGAACCCGATTGGTTCCGGAGACGCCTTCCTGGCCGGGATGCTAGCCAAGCTTCTGGCTGCAGATGGCATTTCAGACTGGGATCAGATTTCTCTGGAGGTCATCGAGAAATCCATCGACTTCGCAACAGCCTGCGCCCAGTCCAATGCCCGGAGCCTGCGCCCAGGATTTCTCGAAGATTCCTTTACGCGCCAGCCGTAGTGCCGGAAAATGGTCTCACCGGATTACCGCTCAGCCGGGCTGATTTATGTCGGAAGCCAAGATGGTCTAGAATCCATTACTGGTGGAATTCCGCTGGCAGCACTGTTTTCATGAGGGCAAACGTTATGAAAGAAACCAGACTGATCCATGTGCAGGGCAAGCCGCTGGGCGGCGGAGCGCTGCCGGTTATCATCACGCCACTGGTCGGCAAGACCCAGGCGGAAATTCTCGACGAAGTCACCGCCATCGTGCCCAAGAAACCCGATCTCCTCGAATGGCGGATCGATTTCTTCGAGGCTATCGGCGATATCCCGGCGGTGATTGCTACTGCTCTGGCCATCCGCAAGGCGAGTGGCGGCGTTCCGGTACTCCTCACGCGGCGCAACGCGAGTGAGGGAGGAGCACCGATCGCTATCGCCGAAGCGCAAGTCGTGGCGATGTATGCCGCAGCCTGCCAGGCAAAATGCATTGAACTCATTGATTATGAACTCTCCAATGCCCCTGCGGATCTGCAGACCTTGCGCGAGGTGTCCTCGGCCAACAGCATCAACATGATCATGTCCTACCACAACTTCCAGCTCACACCGGATGCGGCTACGCTGGACAGCAAGTTTGTTGCCGCCGAACGGCTGGGGGCCGATATTGCCAAGGTGGCGGTGATGCCGCAAGACGCACAGGACGTGCTGGCGCTTCTCGCGGCGACGGACCGTGCGCGCCGAATGATCAGCCTTCCGCTGATCAGCATGTCGATGGGTGGCGTGGGTTCGCTGTCGCGGATCATGGGCTGGGTCTATGGTTCGGCCGCTACATTTGCGGTCGGCAAGAGCAGTTCTGCACCTGGGCAAATCGCCATTGAGGATTTGCGTTCGGTCCTGGCCACCGTGCGCAAGGCCGTCATCGGCCAATGATGCCGGGCAGGGGGTGCGCAGAACATCTGCAGCCCTTCCCGGTGCCGATTGCGGGCTCCTTCAGGCAGTCTTTCGGAGCGGACGTTCCCACCGAATGTGCTCAATGTGCGTCCCTGCTGACGCTCATGGCCTGTTTCTCCACCAGGTGCAGCATGAGCAGGGCCATGGCTTTCAGATTGGCTTGGGTGTCCGGCGTGCCCGGGCTGAGCAGACGCATTTTCAGCAGGGCCGGACATTTACTGCCGGGCTTTGGCATGTTCTGGACAAGGCTGCGGATTTACGTTTGAGCAAATTATGGTTATAATCCAAGGGTTTTCCGCTAGCCCCTCAGGGGCAATTTTTACGGGGATGGGCTTTTCGCCCATTTTTTATTTGTGGCCATGGATTTGCGCGAACTTATCGACAAAACGGTAACCGGGCTCGGTTACGAACTCGTGGACCTTGAACAGAGTCCACGTGGTCGTATATTGCGGCTGTTCATCGACAAGCCGGATAAGGCGGGCGGGATCGATGTCGAGGATTGTGCGCTGGTCAGCAATCAGCTCTCGCGGGTACTGGCTGTCGAAAACGTCGATTATGACCGGCTCGAGGTTTCCTCGCCCGGTCTGGACCGGGTGTTGAAAAAGCCGGCGGATTTCGAGCGCTATTGCGGTTCGGAGATCAATCTGAGGCTACGGCTCCCGCTGGGCGGGCGGCGCAATTTTAACGGTGTCCTGCACGCAGTGCAGGACGGCAAGGTACGCCTGACGATTGATACGGGCGAAGTGGAGCTGGATCTTGGCAATATTGACAAGGCCCGGCTGGTTCCAAAGTTCGACTAGATGATCAGGCTGGATTAGGGGGTAGTGAGAATATGAGCCGCGAAATATTGCTGCTGGTGGATGTACTGGCGCGTGAAAAGAATGTGACCAAGGACGTTGTCTTCGGGGCGCTTGAACTGGCGCTGGCGTCAGCAACCAAGAAGCGTGTTCATGACGAGGCCGATGTGCGCGTCGTGGTCGACCGTGAAACCGGCGATTTCGAGACCTTCCGGCGCTGGGAAATCGTGGCCGACGAAGATTTCGTTCATGAGGCGCAGCACATTCCGATGTCCGAAGCACAGAAGCAGGACCCGGAAGTGGAACTCGGCGATTATCTTGAAGAGTCGCTGGAGCCGATCGATTTCGGGCGGATTGGCGCGCAGGCGGCCAAGCAGGTCATCCTGCAGAAAATCCGCGATGCCGAACGCGACCAGATTCTCAATGATTTTCTGGAGCGCAAGGAACATCTCGTCACCGGGACCATCAAGCGCATGGAACGCGGTAACGCCATCATCGAGGCTGGCAAGATCGAGGCGGTGCTGCCGCGCGACCAGATGATCCCGCGCGAGAACCTGCGCATCGGTGATCGCGTCAAGGCCTTCCTGCTGCGCATCGATCGTGCGGCGCGCGGTCCGCAGCTGATTCTTTCGCGCACGGCGCCCGAGTTCATCATCAAGCTGTTCGAGATGGAAGTGCCAGAGGTCGATGACGGCCTGCTCGAAATCAAGGCGGCGGCCCGCGATGCCGGCATGCGCGCCAAGATTGCCGTCAAGTCCAACGACCAGCGCGTCGATCCGATCGGGACCTGCGTCGGCATGCGCGGCATGCGGGTCACGGCAGTGACCAACGAGTTGGCCGGAGAGCGTGTCGATATCGTGCTCTGGTCGGCCGATCCGGCACAGTTCGTGGTCGGTGCCCTGGCGCCGGCCGAGGTGATTTCGGTCGTCGTCGATGAAGACCGGCACAGCATGGACGTGGTGGTCGATGAAGACAACCTGGCGATTGCCATCGGGCGCGGTGGCCAGAACGTTCGCCTGGCTTCCGAAATGACCGGCTGGACGATCAACCTGATGACCGAGGAAGAGTCGCAGACGCGCGTCGAAGCCGAATCGGCGGCGATTCGTGTGCTCTTCATGGAAAAGCTCGATGTCGATGAGGAGGTGGCCAATATCCTGATCGCTGAAGGCTTTTCGACGCTGGAGGAAGTGGCCTACGTTCCGCTGCATGAAATGCTTGAAATCGAAGCCTTTGATGAAACCACGGTGCAGGAATTGCGCGATCGTGCACGCAACGTGTTGCTGACCGAGGCCATCGTTACCGAAGAGCAGATCGGGGAGGTTGCCGAAGACCTGCTCGGCCTTGAAGGCATGGACAAGACGCTGGCCGGGAAACTGGCGGTTAACGGCATCAAGACGCTTGACGACCTGGCTGACCTGGCGGTCGACGAACTCACCGAAATGACCGGTATCGATACGGACCGTGCCAAACAACTGATCACCACGGCGCGCGCGCACTGGTTCGAGTAAGTAGAAAAGAGGATTCCACATGGCGCAAACAAGTGTTGCCCAATTTGCCACCGGCCTGAATATGCCGGCGGTGGCGCTGCTCGAGCAGTTACAAAAAGCCGGTGTTGCCAAAAGCAAGCTTGATGACCTGCTTTCCGAGCAGGACAAATCGAAGCTGCTCGAGTATCTGCGCCGTTCGCATGGTGCCGCCGAGGCCAAGACCAAGATCACCCTGACACGCAAGGAAACCAGCGAGATCAAGTCGCAGGACTCGCACGGCAAGTCGCGTACGGTTCAGGTTGAAGTGCGCAAGAAGCGGGTTCTGGTCAAGCGCGATGCGCCGGAAGTCCAGTCCGAAGTTCGTGCCGAGGCGCCGGTGGTCGATGTCGTCCCGCCGCCGCTGGTGCCGGAAGTGGTCGTCGTCGCGCCGCAGCCGCCGGCGCCGGAGGTGGTCGTTGTCGTGCCGCCGCCTGTGGAAAAAGTGCTCGAACCCGTCGTTGTCCAGTCGAAGGCCAAATCGGCCGCCAAGGCCAAAGCCAAGGCGGATGCCGAGGCCAAAGTCAAGGCAGAAGCCGCAGTCGAAGCCAAGGCTGAGCCGGTCGCCGAAGCCAGGGCCGGCAGCAAGAAGGTAGTGACGCGGGCCTCGATCATAGGTGAAGAACAGCAGAAACTTCGTGCCGAGGAAGAGCGCCGCAACGCCGCACTGCGCGCCCATCAGGAAGCGGAGTACATGGAGAAACAGCAGCGCATCGCTGATCTGGCGCGCCTGAAAATCGAAGCCGAAGAGAAGGCGGTCGCCGCGCGCGCCGCTGAAGCGGCAAAACAGGTTGCCGCACAGACGGCGAGTGACAAGCCGGCTGAAGACAAAACCTTGCACAAGCCGGCGGCGAAGCCCGGTACGGGCGACAAGAAGGCGGCCGATAAAAAGGGTCAGTGGAAGAACGAAGGGGCCAACAAGCGCCAGGGACTGAAAACGCGTGGTGCCACGGGTGGTACCGGCTGGCGCGACAACAAGCATGGCAAGCGCAGCAGTCGCGTGGCTGAGGTCGAAGAAGCGCATTCCTTCCAGGCGCCCACCGAAGCGGTGGTGCATGAAGTGCATGTGCCGGAGACCATTTCGGTTTCCGATCTGGCGCACAAGATGGCGGTCAAGGCCACCGAGGTGATCAAGACGCTGATGAAGATGGGGTCGATGGTGACCATCAACCAGGTGCTCGATCAGGAAACGGCGATGATCATCGTCGAGGAAATGGGACACAAGGCGTTTGCCGCTCGGCTCGATGATCCGGATGCCTTCATCGATGACGACGCGCAACACAAGGATGTGCCGCATGAACCGCGGGCCCCGGTGGTTACCGTCATGGGTCACGTCGACCACGGCAAGACTTCCTTGCTCGACTTCATCCGGCGTACCCGCGTGGCCTCGGGCGAGGCGGGCGGCATCACGCAGCACATTGGTGCCTATCACGTCGAAACCGCGCGTGGCATGGTGACCTTCCTCGATACGCCAGGCCACGAAGCCTTTACCGCCATGCGTGCGCGTGGTGCCAAGGCGACCGACCTGGTCATTCTGGTCGTCGCCGCCGACGACGGTGTCATGCCGCAGACGCGTGAGGCCATTCACCACGCCAAGGCGGCGGGGGTGCCGATCATTGTCGCGGTCAACAAGATCGACAAGCCCGATGCCAATCCCGAGCGCGTCAAGCAGGAACTGGTTGCCGAGCAGGTCATTCCGGAAGAGTACGGCGGCGAAGCCCCGTTCATTTCCGTTTCTGCCAAGACCGGCGTGGGTATCGACGAACTGCTCGAAAATGTCCTGCTGCAGGCCGAAGTGCTCGAACTGAAGGCGCCGAAAGATGCTCCGGCCAAGGGCCTGATCATCGAAGCGCGCCTCGACAAGGGTCGCGGTCCGGTGGCGACGATGTTGGTGCAGTCCGGTACCTTGCGCCAGGGCGATGTGCTGCTCGCCGGACAGGTCTTTGGTCGCATCCGTGCCATGCTTGACGAAAACGGCAAGAATATCAAGGAAGCCGGACCCTCGATTCCGGTCGAGATTCTGGGTCTGTCGGATGTGCCGGCAGCCGGGCAGGAAGCCATGGTGCTGGCCGACGAACGCAAGGCGCGTGAAATTGCGCTGTTCCGTCAGGGTAAATTCCGTGACGTCAAACTGGCCAAGAAGCAGGCCGCCAACCTTGAAACCATCCTTGACCAGATGACCGAAGCCGAAGTCAAGATGCTGCCGCTGATCATCAAGGCCGACGTACAGGGCTCGCAGGAAGCGCTGGTGCAGTCCCTGCAGAAACTGTCGACGGCTGAAGTCAAGGTCAACGTCATTCACGGTGCCGTCGGCGCGATCAGCGAATCCGACGTGCATCTGGCGCAGGCGTCCAAGGCCGTCATCATCGGCTTCAACACGCGGGCGGATGCGGGCGCGCGGAAGGCGGCCGAGAGCGTCGGTGTCGATATCCGTTACTACAACATCATTTACGATGCCGTAGACGAAGTGAAGGCAGCGCTCTCGGGCATGCTTTCACCCGAAAAGCGGGAAGAGATCACCGGCCTGGTCGAGATTCGCCAGGTCTTCCGTGCCACCAAGATCGGCACGATTGCCGGTTGCTACGTGCTCGAAGGGGTGGTCAAGCGCAGCTCGCGTGCCCGACTGCTGCGCGACAACGTGGTGATCTGGGACGGCGAGTTCGAGTCGCTCAAGCGTTTCAAGGATGACGCCAAGGAAGTCCGTTCCGGCTTCGAATGCGGCCTGTCGCTGAAGAACTTCAGCGCCTACGAAGAAGGTGATCAGCTCGAAGTGTATGACGTGACGGAAATCGCCCGGACGCTGTAAGTGACGAACAACAAAAGTTTTTCGCGCAAGGACAGGGTTGCCGAACAGGTTCGCCGCGAGCTGGCGGATCTGATTCGCACGCAACTCAAGGATCCGCGTGTCGGCATGATCAGTATCACCGAGGTCGAGGTGACGGCTGATTATGCTCACGCCAAGGTGTTCTTCAGCACCCTGGCGGGCAGTGAAAGCCTGCCGCAGGTGATGGCCGGACTGCACAATGCCTCCGGCTTTCTGCGCCGCGAACTGGGCAAGCGCATCAGCATTCACATGACCCCGCAACTGCATTTCGTCTTTGACCAGTCGCTCGAACGCGGTGCCGACCTTTCGAAACTGATTCAAGATGCCGTAGCCATCTCGGCGGCGTCTGAAACCTCGCCCGACCCCGATCCTGGTGACCAGTAACACCACCCGGCGCAGTTGGCAGCGCGTTGACGGCGTGCTGCTGCTCGACAAGGCGAGTGGCATGACGTCAAACTCGGCACTGCAAAGTGCGCGCCGTCTGTTTTCGGCGGCCAAGGCCGGGCATACCGGAACGCTGGATCCGCTGGCGACGGGTTTGCTACCCCTTTGTTTCGGTGAAGCCACCAAATTCTCGGCCGATCTGCTCGCCGCCGACAAGATCTACGAGGCCGAACTCCTGTTCGGACTGACGACCGATACCGGCGATGCCGAAGGGACAGTATTACAGCAACGGCCCATCGACTTCGCTCAGGCCGACCTGGAAGCCACCCTGTTGCGCTTTTGTGGAAGGATCAGCCAGATCCCGCCCATGTATTCAGCGCTCAAGCGCGACGGTAAACCCCTTTACCAGTTGGCCAGGCAAGGCATCGAGGTCGAGCGGGAAGCCCGTGACGTGACGATCAACGAACTGCTACTGCTTGCGTTCTCGGGGCATCGCTGCCGTTTGCGCGTGTCCTGCAGCAAGGGAACCTACATCCGGACGCTGGCCGAGGATATCGGCAACGCTCTCGGTTGCGGCGCCCATCTGACGGCTTTGCGCCGGGTCGCGGTGGGACCGCTGCGCATTGTCGAGGCGCTGACCCTGGATCAGTTGCAGGCCCTTTCCGAAGAACAGCGAATCGATTGCCTGCTGCCACCGGATGCGCTGTTGCAGACCCTGCCGGCCGTTCATCTTGACGCCGAGGCGACGCAGCGCTTCGTGCATGGGAATCCGGTCAGCGTCGTTGCTGCGCCGGGGAAGTGTCGGGTCTATGGCGAAAATCGCCTGCTCGGCCTGGGCGAAGCCGACGCTGGCGGGAATGTGAATCCGCGACGCCTGGTCTGTGCCTGATCGGATTCGTCGATTCATCGCGCTGTCGCGCTTGCCGGCGGCCTGTTGAACAGGCTATAATCCGCGCCTCGCTTCGCCAAGCGATTAATACTTCATCAACCTGGCGCGGGCTCTATCAAACTGGGGCGGCGTCGTTTCCTTACGAAAGAGAGTTTGACATGGCGATTACCGTTGCGCAAAGAGCGCAGATCATGACCGATTTTCAGCGTGCCGCAGGCGACTCCGGTTCCTCCGAAGTCCAGGTTGCGCTGCTCACCGCACGGATCAATGACCTGACCGGTCACTTCAAAGAGCACGTCAAGGATCACCATTCCCGTCGCGGTCTGTTGCGCATGGTGAGCCGTCGTCGCAAGCTGCTGGACTACCTGAAGCGCACCAATGCCGATTCCTATCGTGCGCTGATTGCCCGTCTCGGCCTGCGTAAGTAAGCCTGCCTGCCGAGCCGCTGTGCGGTTAGGGGTGCAGACGATCCGGATAAATGACAGCGGCCAGCCCCTTGAGGGTTGCGCCGCTGTTGTTGTTTTTGCAGCTTTACGCCATGTTGGCGCGTTGTTGAATTGCGTACCGGTGCCGTGGGTACGCGCGTTGGACTATTGAGAGAGGAAAATACATGTTTACTATTGCCAAAAAAACGTTCGCCTATGGTGCGCATCAGGTTACGCTGGAGACCGGTGAAATCGGCCGTCAGGCTGGTGCTGTCATCATGGTCACGGTCGATGATACCGTCGTGCTGGTCTCTGTGGTCGGCAACAAGTCGGTCAAGCCGGGTCAGGATTTCTTCCCGCTGACCGTCGATTACATTGAAAAGACCTATGCCGCCGGCCGCATTCCCGGAGGCTTCTTCAAGCGCGAGGGCCGCCCGTCGGAAAAGGAAACCCTGACTTCGCGCCTGATTGACCGTCCGTTGCGCCCGCTCTTCCCCGAAGGCTTCTTCAACGAAGTGCAAGTGGTGGCTATGGTGGTCTCGCTCAACCCCGAGGTTGACCCGGATATCCCGGCCATTATCGGTGCTTCCGCCGCCATGGCGGTTTCCGGCATCCCGTTCGACGGTCCGCTCGGCGCTGCGCGCGTCGGTTATATCGACGGCCAGTACGTGCTCAACCCGACACTGACCCAGCTCAAGAGCAGTCAGCTCAACCTCGTCGTCGCCGGTACGCAATCGGCGGTGCTGATGGTCGAATCGGAAGCCGACATTCTGTCCGAAGACGTCATGTTGGGTGCCGTGGTTTATGGCCATGACCAGATGCAGGTGGTGATCAAGGCCATCAACGAGTTGGTTGAAGAAGCCGGCAAGCCGGAGTGGGACTGGGCGCCCGCCGCCAAGAACGAAGAACTGGTCGGCAAGCTCAACGCCTTGGTCGAAGCCGATCTGCAGGAAGCCTTCCGTATTTCCAGCAAACAGCAGCGTACGCAGCGTATCCACGAAATCTCGAGCAAGGCGGTTGAGGTGCTGACTGCGGGCGATGGTGCGCCTGATGCCAACACCATCAACAACCTGTTCTTCGATGTCGAGGCCAAGATCGTGCGCGGTCGCATTCTCGCCGGTGAGCCGCGCATCGACGGTCGCGATACGCGTACCGTGCGTCCGATTGCCATCCGCGCCGGCGTTCTGCCGCGCACCCATGGTTCGGTATTGTTCACGCGCGGCGAAACGCAGGCGCTGGTGGTGGCCACGCTGGGTACCGGCCGTGACGAGCAGATCATCGATGCGCTCGCCGGCGAGTACCGCGAGCGTTTCATGCTGCATTACAACTTCCCGCCCTATGCCACCGGTGAATGTGGTCGTGTCGGTACGCCCAAGCGCCGCGAAATCGGTCACGGTCGTCTGGCCAAGCGGGCGATGATCGCCGTGCTGCCGAAAGCCGAGGACTTCTCCTACACCATGCGTGTGGTTTCAGAAATCACCGAGTCCAACGGTTCAAGCTCGATGGCTTCGGTCTGCGGTTCTTCGCTGGCGCTGATGGATGCCGGTGTACCGCTCAAGGCGCACGTGGCCGGTATCGCCATGGGGTTGATCAAGGACGGTAACCGTTTTGCCGTGCTGACCGACATTCTGGGCGACGAAGATCACCTCGGCGACATGGACTTCAAGGTCGCCGGTACCGATTCGGGGATCACCGCGTTGCAGATGGATATCAAGATCCAGGGCATCACCCGGGAAATCATGCAGGTTGCGCTGGCTCAGGCCAAAGAGGCGCGTCTGCACATTCTCGCCCAGATGCAGAGTTCCGCAGCCGGCCCGCGCGAAGAAGTGTCGGCCTACGCGCCGCGCCTGTACACCATGAAGATCAATCCGGAGAAGATCCGCGACGTGATCGGCAAGGGCGGTGCAGTGATTCGTGCCATCACCGAGGAAACCGGTACCACGATCGACATCAAGGAAGATGGAACGATCACCATCGCGTCTGTTAACGGTGACGCGGCTAATGCCGCCAAAGCCCGTATCGAAGCCATTACTGCCGATGTCGAAGTGGGCAAGATCTACGAAGGCACGGTGCTCAAGCTGCTTGATTTCGGTGCCATCGTCAGCATCCTGCCGGGCCGTGACGGGCTGTTGCACATTTCGCAGATCGCCAACGAGCGTGTCAATGCCGTTGCCGACTACCTCAAGGAAGGCCAGAAAGTCCGCGTCAAGGTGCTTGAGGCTGACGAAAAAGGTCGTGTGCGTCTGTCGATGAAGGCCGTGACTGTGGAAGAGGGTGGTGTGCCAGCCGCGCCGGTGGCTGCGCCGCATCAGTAAGCTGTTTTCGCAGGGCAACAAAAAAGGACGCTGCGGCGTCCTTTTTTGTCGGCTGACGAAATTGCCGCCGCTGAGCGGAGGTCGCCTACTTGGCGACCTGTCTTTCACGCACTTCCTCCAGCGTCTTGCAGTCGATGCACAGGCTTGCCGTCGGTCGGGCTTCGAGGCGCTTGATGCCGATCTCGACGCCGCAGCCATTGCAGTAGCCGTAGTCACCACCCTCGATCTGGGCAATGGTGTCTTCAATCTTCTTGATCAGCTTGCGTTCGCGGTCGCGATTGCGCAGCTCGATGGCGATATCGGTTTCCTGGCTGGCCCGGTCATTGGGGTCGGCGAAGACGGTGGCTTCATCCTGCATGGTATGCACCGTACGCTCGATATCGCTCATCAGTTCTGCCTTGAGCGTTTCCAGGATGGTACGGAAATGAGCCAGTTGCTTGCTGCTCATGTATTCCTCCCCCTTTTTGGCAACGTAGGGGGCGAAATGTTTGTGGAGTAATTCTTCAGGCATGTTCAGAAACCATCCGTTAGTTTTGCAAAGAGGCGATTAAATATCAGAAATATCGGAACACTGCAAGCAATCAATGCAATGCTACCCTGGGCAGAGGGCCTGCGGATACCCCGTATTGCGCTTGGCCGCTGGCGCGCAGCCGCGTCGGGCGGTTGCGGCGTCGGGGTCGAATTCGCACAGACTGGTGCCTATAAACAATGGATCCGCGACAAAGACACGTCGCGCGATTGACCTCGTCGGGGTCAATCTGTAGAATGCGCGCTTCCTCGGGGCGTAGCGCAGCCTGGTAGCGCATCTGCTTTGGGAGCAGAGGGTCGTGAGTTCGAATCCCACCGCCCCGACCAGTATTTAGAGTATCAAGAAGCGGTACCGGAGGGAAGCAACTCCCCACAGTCTCGTGATTTGCGCCCGTAGCTCAACCGGATAGAGCACCGGCCTTCTAAGCCGGGGGTTCGTGCCAGAACAATGGCGGTGTTAGCTCAGTTGGTAGAGCATTGGATTGTGATTCCAAGGGTCACGGGTTCGAGCCCCGTACGTCGCCCCAGTAGTACCAAGGCCTGCAGAGGATTTCTCTGTGGGCCTTGTTCATTTTTGGCACATTCCTGTCACAGTTGCAGAAAAATATTGGCTTGGTGCCGGCCGCATTCAACCCCAATTCCCTAGAAAACGGCGTAGCGTCGGCCTGAAAAACCCGTCAAATGGTGGTCTACCACAGTGTTTTTGTACCTAGATCACGAAAAGCCGGATCACAAGTCACTAACATGGCCGCTTCCAGTTCGCTTTGCGCAGCGAGCATCCGGTCAAACGGGTCGCGGTTCTCAGAAGCATAGGCGCCGGCCTTGATGGCGTGCAAATAATTTACAGGCAGATGCTCAAACCCGTCGGCAGTAAGCAGTTCGTTGAAGCGAAACAAGGCTTCTGAGGCCTGTTCGAGTTTGCCGAGGCGATGCTTGGTTGCCAATTCCCAGGCGCTGGCGGCACTGACCAGAATCCGATTGCGCTCGTTGGCAATCGCTGCACGCGCCTTGGCAGACAGTTCAGGCGCGTCGGTCAGCCACCAGAGCAGAGCGTGGGTATCGAGCAGCAGTTTCACTTTGCCCCCCACGTGTCAAACTCGGCATCCGGTAGTGGCTCAAAGAAGGCCTCATCTACGCGACAGGCCAGTCGCCCCGGCTGGCGTTTGCCTGAAACGACCGCCAGCGGCATCAGCCGTGCATAGGGAATACCGGCTTTGGCCAGGACGATTTCCTGCCCGGTATGCGCCTGCTCAAGCAACTTGGAGAAATGTGTTTTTGCTTCATGGACATTGATAGTCGGCATCTTGATCACCATGGTTAGTTTAGTCACTGGACTAAGTCTAGCACGAGTTTTTGACGATGCGCTTAGCAAGTTGCGTCAGAAAACTGGCCTGCAACGCTCATAGAATGGCGTTCTACAGAGCACGTGCCGTACAAGCCAATGAATATGGGGGCTACAGGCCTGCCGGTTTTTGACTGAAATCACGGTAAAATCCGCCCCATATGATGACCGCCAAAGTGGACGCGCAGGCCGGCGTCGCGAAACCGATTTTTTCCTACCGCAAGTACTGGGCGAAACGCTTTGGCGTGGCGCCCTTCCTGCCGATGTCGCGCGCCGAGATGGATGTGCTTGGCTGGGATTCGTGCGACATCATCCTGGTCACTGGCGATGCCTACATCGACCACCCGAGTTTCGGCATGGCATTGGTCGGGCGTCTGCTCGAGGCACAGGGTTTCCGCGTCGGCATCATCAGCCAGCCCGACTGGCTGTCAGCCAAAGCCTTCAAGACGCTGGGCAAGCCCAAGCTGTTCTTTGGCGTGACTTCGGGCAACATGGATTCGATGGTCAATCGCTATACCTCGGACCGGAAAATCCGCTCGGACGATGCCTACACGCCCAACGCCGAACCGAACAAGCGGCCGGATCGTGCCGTGGTGGTCTATGCCCAGCGTTGCCGCGAGGCGTATCCGGAAGCAAATGTCGTCATCGGCTCGATCGAAGCCAGCCTGCGCCGCATCGCGCATTATGACTACTGGTCGGACAAGGTGCGGCGTTCGGTCCTGCCCGATTCAAAAGCCGACATGTTGATCTTTGGCAGCGCCGAGCGGGCGCTGGTCGAGTTGTCGCATCGCCTGGCAGCGGGCGAGGAGATTGCCCGGATTCGCGATTTGCGCGGCACCGCCTTCATGGTGCCGCGCGGCTGGTTGCCCGCCGCCGACTGGTCGGAAATGGATTCCACCGACGTCGATGCGCCGGGGCCGCTGATCCGCCATGCCGATCCGTATGCGATGGAGCCGGAAAAAGACAAGGACGCAGTCTGTGTCACGCCGGACGCGGCGGCCGGCAAGCTCATCCGGCTCCAGCCGCCCAGGCGCAGGCCGAGGCTTGATCGGGCGAAGACGGCGATCCGCCTGCCGTCCTACGAACGGGTGGTCAATGATCCGGTGCTGTACGCCCACGCCTCGCGAACTTTCCACCTCGAATCGAATCCGGGCAACGCCCGCGCTCTGATCCAGGCGCATGGCGAACGCGATGTGTGGCTCAATCCGCCGCCGATTCCGCTGACCACGCCGGAAATGGACGGCGTCTTTGGCGCGCCTTTCCAGCGCAAGCCGCATCCCGCGTATGGCGAAGCGAAAATCCCCGCGTTCGACATGATCCGCTTTTCGATCAACATCATGCGCGGCTGTTTTGGCGGCTGTACCTTCTGCTCGATCACCGAGCACGAAGGGCGCATCATCCAGAGCCGTTCGGAGGCGTCGATCCTGCACGAGATCGAGGAAATCCGCGACAAGACGCCGGGCTTTACCGGTACCATTTCCGACCTCGGCGGGCCGACGGCCAATATGTACCGGCTGGCGTGCAAGGATACGAAGATCGAGGCTTCGTGCCGTCGCCTGTCCTGCGTCTATCCCGGCATCTGCGAGAACCTCAATACCGATCACGCGCCGCTGATCCAGCTCTACCGCAAGGCGCGGGCGATCAAGGGCGTCAAGCGCGTGCTGATCGGTTCCGGCCTGCGCTATGACCTGGCTGTGCGTTCGCCCGAGTATGTGAAGGAGCTGGTCACGCATCACGTCGGCGGTTATCTTAAGATTGCGCCCGAGCATACCGAGGCCGGACCGCTGGCGCACATGATGAAGCCGGCTATCAGCAGCTACGACAGCTTCAAGGCGATGTTCGAGAAGTTCTCGAAGGAGGCAGGCAAGGAGCAGTACCTGATCCCGTACTTCATGGCCGCGCACCCGGGAACGACCGATCTGGACATGCTCAACCTAGCGTTGTGGCTCAAGCAGAACAATTTCCGCCTCGATCAGGTGCAGACCTTCCTGCCGACGCCGATGGCCATTGCCACGGCGATGTACCACACGCAGCACAATCCGCTGCACAAAATAACGCGTCGTTCAGCGCCGGTCGAGACCGTGCGCGGCAATCGGCAACGCAAGCTGCACAAGGCGTTTCTGCGTTATCACGATGCCGAAAACTGGCCGTTGCTGCGCGATGCACTCCGGCAGATGGGGCGCGCCGATCTGATTGGTAACGGCAAAAAGCATCTGATTCCCGGTTTTCAGCCGCCGGGAACGGGGCTGAAGCACCGGGGCGTTGGAGTTGCGCAAAAGCCGTGGAGCAAAAAAACTGAAATGCGAACCACCAAGCCACCAAGTACACCAAGACGCACCAAGTAATACCTGGCTGTGGTTTTCTTGGTGAAACTTAGTGCTCTTTGTGTCTTGGTGGTGAGCTTTTAGCCCTCCTTCAAAGGCATCTGTGCTAGAATCGCCTCCTTTTTCAAAGAGTTACCCCTAAATGTCCCGTCCAGTTCGTAACATTGCCATCATTGCCCACGTCGACCACGGGAAGACTACGCTCGTCGATAAGCTGTTGCATCAGGCCGGCAGTTTTTCTGCCCACCAGCACATCGCCGAACGCGTCATGGACTCGAACGATCTGGAAAAAGAGCGGGGCATCACCATTCTGGCCAAGAATCTGGCGGTCGATTACCAGGGCGTGCATATCAACATCGTCGATACGCCGGGACACGCCGACTTCGGCGGCGAGGTCGAGCGCGTGCTGTCGATGGTCGATGGCGTGCTGCTGCTGGTCGATGCCGTCGAAGGCCCGATGCCGCAGACACGCTTCGTCACCAAGAAAGCGCTGGCGCTGGGACTAAAGCCGATTGTCGTGGTCAACAAGATCGACCGCGATGGCGCGCGTGCGGACTGGGTCGTCGATCACACCTTCGATCTGTTCGACAAGCTCGGTGCCAGCGACGAGCAACTCGATTTTCCGGTGATCTACGCGTCGGCGCTCAATGGCTATGCCACGCTCGATCTGGCCAAGCCGTCGACCGACATGCGGCCGATGTTCGAGGCGATTCTCGAACATGTGCCGCCACCGCACGCCGATAACATCGACGGTCCCTTGCAGTTGCAGATTTCAGCGCTCGATTATTCGTCCTACGTCGGTCGCATCGGCATAGGCCGCATCCAGCGCGGTCGCCTGAAACCGGCGCAGCAGATTACCGTGATGTTCGGCCAGGCCGATGCCGACGGCAAATTCGAGCATGGTTCGCCGAAAACGGCCAAGGTCAATCAGGTCTTCGGTTTCCGTGGCATCGAACGGATCTCGCTGGACGAGGCGGTGGCCGGCGACATCGTGCTCGTCACCGGCATCGATGATCTCTCGATCGGCTGTACCATCACCGATAACGACAAGCCCGAAGCCTTGCCGATGCTCAAGATTGACGAGCCGACGCTGAACATGACCTTCATGGTCAATAACTCGCCCTACGCCGGCACCGAAGGCAAGTTCGTCACCAGTCGCCAGATCCGCGAGCGCCTGACCAAGGAACTGCTGACCAATATGGCTCTGCGCGTCGAGGAGACCAGCGAAACCGATTCCTTCCTCGTTTCCGGTCGCGGCGAGTTGCACTTGACGATTCTGCTCGAAACCATGCGCCGCGAAGGCTTTGAACTGGCGGTCGGGCGTCCGAAAGTGATCTACAAGACGATCAATGGCGTCGAATGCGAGCCCTACGAAATGCTCACGCTGGACGTTGAAGAGGTGCATCAGGGAGGCATCATGGAAGCCCTTGGTTATCGCAAGGGCGACCTGCAGGACATGGTTTCCGACGGGCGCGGACGGGTTCGCCTCGAATACCGGATTCCGGCGCGTGGCCTGATCGGTTTCCAGGGCGAATGCATGAACCTGACGCGCGGGACCGGTCTGATGAGCCATGTGTTCGACGAATACGCCCCGGTCAAGGGCGACATGCCCGGCCGTCGCAACGGGGTGCTGATTTCGGCCGAGCACGGCGAGGCCGTGGCCTATGCGCTGTGGAAGCTGCAGGATCGTGGCCGCATGTTTTCCGTTCCGGGCGATCGCCTGTACGAAGGCATGATCATCGGCATCCACTCGCGCGACAACGATCTGGTGGTCAATCCGATCAAGGGCAAGCAGTTGACCAACGTTCGTTCTTCAGGAACCGACGAGGCCGTGCGTCTGGTGCCGGCGGTCGATGTGACGCTGGAGAGCGCCGTCGAGTTCATCGACGACGACGAACTTGTTGAAATCACCCCGAAGAGCATTCGCATGCGCAAGCGCCACCTGATCGAGCACGAGCGCCGGCGCGCCCAGCGCAGCGAGGGCTAGGTTTTCCAACATTCCATCTGCTGATGAGATCTGCCCACTGCGATGCCAAATTTTTTCGCTAGCAACCAGCCCCAGGCTTTCCACGAACTCAGGAAATTGTCGCTGTTCGTCGACCTGAATCCGCGCGAAATGAAAATCGTCAATGGCTTCATGCACCAGCGCCGTTATCTCAAGGATGAGGTGGTCTTTGACGCCGGGGAGGAAGGGCAGGCCATCTATTTCATCCTGGAAGGCAAGGTCCTGGTCTGTCCTCAGGGGCAGAGCGAAAAACCGATCGCCGTCCTTGAGCAGGGCAATTTTTTCGGTGAACTGGCCCTGCTTGATGGTGATCCCCGCGGCGCTCAGGTACGTGCGGCCGAAAACGCTACGCTGGCGGTCTTTTTTCGCGGTGACTTCCTCGGCCTGATGCAATCGCATGCGCTAATTGCCTCGAAAATTGCCTTGCAACTGGCCCGCCACCTCGGCTTGCGTTTGCGCGGGGTGGCTCTGGACAAGCCCGCCCCCTTATGAAACGCGAGCGTTATCGTTCAGGGCCATTCGTCTGGCTGGCGATCATTGCAGCAACCTGTCTGCTGCTCTTTCTCTTTCAGAAAATTCTCTGGCTGGTGGTACCTTTTCTGCTGGCCCTGATCGGCTATTACCTGCTCTACCCCGTGCAGCAGCGTCTGGTACTTGGCGGCATGTCGCGCGATAGCTCGGCGGTTCTGGTCAGTTGCGGCGCTTTTGCTGTCGCCGGTGGCATCATCGTGCTGGCCTTTCCCTGGGTCAGCGCGCATCTCGTTTCATGGCAGGATTCCGCCGCGCGCTACATTGCCGGAGGCCTGCGTTTCATTGCCGAGACGCTGGCCTGGGCCGAGAGCAACTACAGCTTTGCCGCCAGGGCGAATCTGAGCGATCAACTGACGCGGAAGATCGGCGAACTGGGCGACAAGTTCGCCGGAACCTATCTGGCCTCGGCGGCAATGACGGCGGCGGCCTGGTTCCCGTCGCTTCTGCTGGCTCCGTTTCTGGCCTTCTTCTTCCTGCGCGACGGCTGGCGTTTCAAGATGTTCCTCAGCCGCGCCGTACCCAATGCCTTTTTCGAACGTACGCTCTATCTGCTCGATCAGGTGGATTACACGGCCAGGCTCTATTTTCAGGGCCTGATCAAGCTGACCGTGCTTGACGCGCTGTGTCTGGCCTGCGGTCTCTGGCTGATCGGTGTTTCGGCGCCCTTCGTGCTCGGCCTGGCGACCGCCGTTCTGGCCTGGGTTCCGTATGTCGGCTCGATTCTCGGCTGCCTGCTGGTGGTCCTGGTGGCGGCCACCGACTTCCCCGGCGATCCGGCCATGGCCTATGCGGCCATCGGCCTGTTCATCTGGGTGCGCCTGCTCGATGACTTCTTTTTCATGCCGATTACCATCGGGCGCAGCCTGAAACTGCACCCGCTGCTCACCGTGGTGATGATTTTCGTCGGCGGGGCGGTGGCTGGCGTAGCCGGTCTGATGCTGGTGCTGCCGCTGCTGGGCATCGTCATGGTGCTTGGGGAAACCGTCGGCGAGATCGTCACCGACCCGCGCCTGCGGGCGCGGCATGTTTTTGCCAAGCGTCTGAGGCAGCGCCAGGTGACTCGCGACCTGCAGGCATGACCCATTCCCCGGAAACACTTCCCGCGCTGTCCTGATCAAGAATCCAGAGTAAAATCCGCCTATGAGTTATCAAGTCCTGGCGCGCAAGTGGCGACCGAAAACCTTTGACAGCCTGATCGGTCAGGAACACGTCGTGCGCGCCCTGACCCATGCCCTGAACGAACAGCGTCTGCATCATGCCTACCTGTTTACCGGCACGCGCGGGGTTGGCAAGACCACACTGGCAAGAATTCTGGCCAAAGCGTTCAACTGTGAAACGGGCATCAGCGCCACGCCGTGCGGGGTCTGCTCGGCGTGTACTGAAATCGATACCGGGCGCTTCGTCGATCTGCTCGAAGTTGACGCGGCGACCAACACCAAGGTCGACGAGATGCGGCAGTTGCTCGAAAATGCTGTTTATGCGCCGACACGAGGTCGTTTCAAGGTTTACGTCATCGACGAAGTTCATATGCTCTCGAATTCGGCCTTCAACGCCATGCTGAAGACGCTGGAGGAACCGCCGGAACACGTCAAGTTCATTCTGGCGACGACCGATCCGCAGAAAATTCCGGTCACCGTGTTGTCGCGCTGCCTGCAGTTCAATCTCAAGCAGATGACGCCGCCGCTGATTGCCGGCCACCTCAAGCATATCCTCAGCGTCGAGGCGATCAGCGCCGAACCCGGGGCACTGAACCTGCTCGCGCGTTCGGCTGCCGGCAGCATGCGCGATGCGCTCTCGCTGCTTGACCAGGCGATAGCCCACGGTGCCGGCAAGGTCGAGGAAGCACAGGTGCGCGAGATGCTCGGCAGCGTCGATCTCGATTACCTGTTTACTGTCCTTGACGCCCTGCTCGCCGGTGATGCGGCCGGCATGCTGCAGGTCGCCGACCTGATGGCCATGCGCAGCCTGTCGTTTGATGCGGCACTGCAGGAGCTGGCCGCTCTGTTTACCCGTCTGCAGGTGGCGCAACTGGCGCCGCAGGCGGTGGCCGACGATGTGCCCGAACGCGCACGCATCCTGGATCTGGCGGCGCGGCTTGACCCGGAATTCGTCCAGCTCGGCTACCAGATCGCCGTTCATGGCCGCAAGGAATTGTCTCTGGCGCCCGATGATCAGGCCGGTTTCGTCATGACGCTGCTGCGCCTGCATGCCTTCCGTCCGGCTCAGGCCGGTGAGGCGAGCATGCCGCGACCGCTTGCCCAGCCAAGACAAAAAAGTTCGCCTCCGCTTGCTGCACCGGTCGCCGACACGCCGACTGCAGGGCCCGAACTGCCGACCGCGCCTGTTCTCACGGAAACGCCTGTGGCGGAGGCCAAGAAGTTGCCTGTTGAAACCGTGGTTGTTGAAAGCGCAGCGGCGGATGCCAACTGGCACGAAATCCTGCTTGCCCTTAAGCTCAGCGGCATGGCGCGTGAATTGGGACAGCACTGCGAACTGCGCAGCATCGGCAACGACAAGATTGTCCTCGGCCTTTCGCCGATACATCGCCATCTGCAGATGAAACCCGCGCAGGACAAGCTGCAGCAGGCCCTCACCGAACATTTCGCCCGGCCATTGCAACTGGCCATCGAACTGCAGGAGGCGGCTGGCGATACGCCCGCCGCCACCGCCCAGCGGCACAAGCGCGAGCGTCAGGATCAGGCCGTGGCGTCGGTCGAACAGGATGATTTCGTGCGCGAGGTCATCGATCTGTTTGACGCGACACTGATTGAATCGTCCATCAAACCCGTTTAATTCCAGTTGAGGCAAGCAAGATGATGAAAGGCGGAATCGCCGGCCTGATGAAACAGGCCCAGCAAATGCAGGAAAACATGAAAAAGGCACAGGAGCAACTGGCGCTGGTTGAAGTCGAGGGACAGTCCGGCGCCGGCATGGTCAAGGTGCTGATGACCTGTGCGCACGATGTGCGCCGGGTGTCGATCGATCCGGCGGTGATGGATGACCGGGAAATGCTCGAAGATCTGGTGGCCGCGGCCGTCAACGACGCCATGCGCCGTGCCGAACAGCTTTCACAGGAGCGTATGTCCGGCTTTACCGCCGGACTGAATCTGCCGCCCGGAATGAAACTGCCCTTCTGAAGCGCCTTGATGTCTAACCCGTCCAGCCTCGAAGCGCTGATCGAGGCGCTGCGCTGCCTGCCCGGGATCGGCCCGAAATCGGCGCAGCGCATGGCCTACTATCTGATGCAGCGTGACCGCACCGGTGCCCGGCAACTGGCCGATACCCTGCAGCTTGCGCTGCAGGCCTTGCGTCACTGCCAGCGCTGCAATACCTTCACCGAAGCCGAGATCTGCGAACGCTGCCTGTCGCCCCGGCGCGACGCCAGCCTGCTGTGTGTCGTCGAAACGCCGGTCGACATGAACATGATGGAACAGACGCACGCCTACTCGGGTCTGTACTACGTCCTGATGGGGCGCGTTTCGCCGCTGGACGGCATCGGTCCGCGCGAGTTGCAGCTCGATCAACTGCTGGCGCGGGCCAGTGATGGCGTGGTGCAGGAAGTCATTCTGGCGACCAATTTTACCAATGAAGGCGAAGTGACGGCGCACTACCTGACGGAAATGCTGAAAAGCCGTGCTCTCCGCGTTTCACGCATTGCGCGTGGCGTACCGGTCGGCGGCGAACTCGAATACGTCGATGCCGGAACACTGGCGCAGGCCATTCGAGAGCGGAAACCGCTTGCCGAATAGCTGTCTGGCATCCTTTCCCCACTTCAATCCGGGTCGATTTTAGCGTATAGTCCGATACTTATGTTCCCAAAATCGGTTATTTCGTCCCGAGGGTCAGCACGATGAGCAAAGATGGCAAAGTGGATTGCGGCAGACGGCGGCTGATTGTCGCAACTGCCGCTGTCGGCGGAGCGGGTGCGGTGACGGCAATGGTGCCTTTCCTCTCCAGCATGTTGCCCTCGGAACGAGCCAAAGCAGCGGGTGCGCCGGTTGAGGTGGATGTCGGCAATCTGGCGCCGGGACAACTGATCACCGTCGAATGGCGCGGTAAACCCGTATGGGTCTTCAACCGCACCCAGGAAATGCTCGATACCCTGCCCAAACTTGATGATGCGGTGGCCGATCCGAAGTCCGAGGTCAATCAGCAGCCCGAGTATTGCCAGAACGCGACCCGGTCGAACAAGATCAAGCCGAATCTGCTGGTCGTCGTCGGCATCTGCACGCACCTCGGTTGTTCCCCGTCATCCAAGTTCAAGAAGGGCGCCGATGAAGGCATGGCGGCCGACTGGCCAGGCGGTTTCCTGTGCCCCTGTCACGGTTCGACCTTCGACTTCGCCGGCCGTGTTTACAAGAACAAGCCGGCCCCGACCAACCTTGAAGTGCCGCCGCACACGTATCTCACGGATACGCGCATCCTGATCGGCGAAGACAAGAAGGGGGCGTAAGCGATGTCTGTGAACAGCAATTTCGAAAAGTACAAGTCCGACGGTTCGCTGCAGGGAAATCTGCTCGAATGGTTTGACGCGCGTTTCCCGGCCACGTCGCTGTGGCGCGCCCATCTGTCGGAGTATTACGCGCCGAAGAACTTCAACCTGTGGTACGTCTTCGGTGTTCTGGCGATGGTGGTGCTGGCCATTCAGATCCTTACCGGGATTTTCCTAGTGATGTTCTACAAGCCCGACGCCTCGCTCAACGCCAGCGGCATTCCGGTCGCCTTTGCCAGTGTCGAATACATCATGCGCGACGTGCAATGGGGCTGGCTGATCCGCTACATGCATTCCACCGGCGCCTCGGCCTTCTTTGTCGTGGTCTATCTGCACATGTTCCGCGGCATGCTCTACGGGTCGTACCGCAAGCCGCGCGAACTGATCTGGGTGTTCGGCACCCTGATCTTTCTGGTGCTGATGGCCGAAGCCTTCATGGGTTATTTGCTGCCCTGGGGGCAAATGTCGTACTGGGGCGCACAAGTCATCGTCAATCTGTTTTCCGCCATTCCGTTGATCGGTGAGCCGCTCTCGATCTGGATTCGCGGCGATTTCGTGATCGGTGACGCCACCCTGAACCGCTTTTTCTCCTTTCACGTGATTGCTGTTCCGCTCGCGCTGCTTGGTCTGGTGGCTGCGCATATCCTGGCGCTGCATGAGGTCGGCTCGAACAATCCGGATGGTATCGAGATCAATAAGACGGTCGATGCCAAGGGGATTCCGCTCGACGGTATTCCCTTCCACCCGTATTACACGGTCAAGGATATTGTCGGTGTGGTGGTCTTCATGATCGTATTTTCGTCCGTCGTATTCTTTGCACCTGAAGGCGGCGGCTACTTCCTGGAATACAACAACTTCTTCCCGGCCGACCCGCTGAAGACGCCTCTGCACATTGCGCCGGTGTGGTATTTCACGCCTTCGTATTCGATCCTGCGCTCGATGGTCTGGCCCCTGTTTGGTCTGGATGCCAAGTTCTGGGGGGTGGTGGCGATGGGCGCCTCGGTGATGATCATCGGTTTTCTGCCCTGGCTCGATCGTAGCCCGGTGAAATCGATCCGCTATCGCGGCCCGATCTACAAAAGCTTTCTGACGGCTTTCGTCATTGCCTTCCTGACCCTCGGCTATCTGGGTACCCAGCCGCCGTCAGCGGCCGGTCAACTGATTTCGCAGTTTTGCAGTGTCATCTATTTTGCTTTCTTCCTGTTGATGCCCTGGTATTCGAAGATCGACAAGTGCAAACCCGAACCGGAAAGGGTGACCTTCAAATGAAAGCGGAGATCATGAAGAAATTTCTGCTGGCGCTCCTGTTCGTACCGGTCACGGCATTGGCTGCGGGTGCGGCCATGCCTCTCGACAAGGCGCCCAACGTTCAGGGCGATCTGGCGGCGCTGCAAAATGGGGCCAGGTTGTTTGTAAATTATTGCCTGAATTGCCACAGCGCCAGCTTTGTCCGCTACAACCGCCTGACGGAGCTTGGTCTGAGCGAGCAGCAGGTCAGGGACAATCTGATGTTTACCGCCGACAAGATCGGTGAACCGATGCGTATCGCCGCACGTCCGGCCGAGCAGAAGCAGTGGTTCGGTGCGAACCCGCCGGATCTGACACTGGTGGCCCGGGCACGGGCCTCGGAGGAGGGCAGTGGTGCCGACTGGCTGTACACCTATCTGCGTTCCTTCTATCGTGACGAACAGCGTCCGACCGGTTGGAACAATACCGTATTCGCCAATGTCGGCATGCCGCACATCCTGTGGGAACTGCAGGGGCAGCAGGTGTTGAATCATGAAACCCATGCACTGGTCACGGCTGTCCCCGGGCAGTTGTCACGAACCGAGTACGACAAGGAGGTCGCCGATCTGGTGGGTTTCCTGGTCTGGGCCGGTGAACCCGGGGCCGGTTTCCGCAAGCAGCTAGGCTATGGCGTTCTGGCATTCCTGATGATTCTCTTCGGCGTGTCCTATGCGTTGAAGAAAGAATTCTGGAAAGACGTCAAGAAGAATTGAGCATGTTTTAGCAATCGCCTGTTCTCGGGCTACGGCATCGCCGGCATGAACGCCATACAGCGTCTGTTGCCGTCACGGTGCCGGTTCGTATTTTTGGGGTATTGATCATGATGAATCTTTATTCGGGCACAACCTGCCCGTTCAGCCAGCGTTGCCGCATAGTCCTTTATGAGAAGGGCATGGATTTCCAGGTGATTGATGTCGATCTCTTCGCCAAGCAGGAAGACATCGCCATCATCAACCCCTATGGCCGGGTACCGGTACTCGTCGAGCGTGATCTCATCCTGTACGAGCCGAACATCATCAACGAGTACATCGACGAACGCTTCCCGCATCCGCAATTGATGCCGGCTGATCCGATCATGCGTGCGCGTGCGCGTCAGTTGCTAATCACCATGGAACGTGAAGTCTTTGCGCACATCGAGGCGCTGGAGAAAAACATCAAGACAGCCGACAAGGCGCGCCAGATCATCCGCGATCGCCTGACCGAGATGTCGCCGGTATTCGTCAAGCAGAAACACATGCTGGGCGAAGAATTCTCCATGCTCGATGTCGCCATTGCGCCGCTCCTGTGGCGTCTTGACCACTACGCGATCGAATTGCCGAAGTCAGCAGCATCCCTGATGAAGTACGCCGAGCGGATTTTCAGCCGTCAGGGATTCATCGATGCGCTGACGCCGTCCGAGAAAGCCATGCGCCGTTAGTTTTCCTGAAAGACGTCCGGCTGCGTCGCCGGACCTTTCCTTCCTGTAGCGTCGATTTGTTTCGGAATTGACCATGGAACTGCCATCGACCAAGCCCTACCTGATTCGCGCCATCCACGAATGGTGCTGTGATCACGGCTTTACACCCTATATCGCTGTTGTTGCTGACGAGCGTGCCCGTGTTCCGCGCGAGTTTGTGCGCGACGGGAAAATCGTTCTGAACATCGGGCACGAGGCGACCGGGCATCTGAACCTTGCCAATGACGGCATTTCATTCCAGGCCCGCTTCGGGGGTGTGGCGCGCGACATCTCGGTGCCCATCGGCAATGTGGCAGCTATCTATGCCAAGGAAAACGGTGCCGGCATGGCGTTTGAACCCGATAGCGAGGGCCAGGCGGCTACCTCGGTCGGTGCTGCCGAGGATCGTGACCCCGAACCGCCGGTTCCGCCAGCGGGGCGTCCCAAATTGCAGCGCATCAAATAATTCGGGATCGATACTTGCTGCGAGGCGATTTCCTGCGGGCTGCTTCGCGGTCCGCTTTATGGCGAATCGGAATCAAACCGCCCGAACTTGATGCACCAGCCTGAAGCACTGCACCAATGTGCAGCATCGCTCCACTTTCCAGGGGGTCGATGTTCTTCAAGTCCTTGATTTGTCAACATGGCACACCTGTTGCTCAGTCGGGAGCAGGAGTGGGCATCATGCTCAGGCAAGTCAAATAGACCGCTTGTTACGGCAGTGTTGGCTGCGCTTACGGCATCCCAGAGCTTGCCGGACGAAGGGTCCAAACGGTTGTCTGCCCAACACAAGGGGAACCATGAATTACGCACATTTCATCCGGGAACTGGGTCGTGGCAGCGAAGGCGCTCGCAATCTGTCGCTTGAAGATGCGCAGCAGCTCTATGGCGCCATGCTTGACGGCGGTGTGCCCGAGCTTGAACTGGGTGCCATCGCCATCGCCTTGCGCGTAAAATGCGAAACCGTCGACGAAATGATCGGCTTTCTGGCTGCGTCCAATGAACGTCTTTACGCCCTGCGCTGCCCTCCAGGGCGCGTTCGTCCGGTGGTTATCCCGACCTACAACGGGGCACGCAAGGGCGCCAACCTGACGCCTTTGCTGGCCTTGCTGCTGCGGCGTTTTGCCATTCCGGTTCTGGTGCATGGCCTGATCGAGGGCTACGGCCGGGTGACGACAGCACAGATTTTTCGTGAATTCGGCCTGCTACCGAGTGCCAGCCAGTCGCAGGCGCAACAGTCGCTGGACGAAAACGGGCTGGTTTTTGTGCCGCTCTCGGTGATTTCGCCCGGACTTAACGGTCAACTCGCCCTGCGCAGCCGCCTCGGGCTGCGCAACAGCGCGCACAGTCTGGTCAAGATGCTCGATCCGTTCAAGGGCAACAGCCTGTTGCTGGCCGCTGCAACCCACCCTGACTATCTCGATACGATGCGTGAAGTACTCCGTGCCGTAGGCTCGCACGCCCTGCTGCTGCGCGGTACGGAGGGCGAGCCTTTTGCCAACCCAAAGCGGCGGCCGCGTATCGAACATCTGCATGACGGTGTCTGTGACATGCTTTTTGAAGCCGAACACGACAGCCTGAAGACCTTGCCGCACCTGCCCGAAGACTGCGATGCCAAAACCACGGCGGACTGGATGCGGCGTGTGCTTTCCGGCGAGCTGACTCTGCCGCCACCGCTGGCCAATCAATTGGCCTGCTGTCTCTATGCCAGCGGTTATGCAGATGACTTCAATCAGGCCAAAGCCATTGTCGCGGTCGAGGCGGTTGTGTAGCGCTCTGGTGATTTTGGTAGTAGAGAGGTGGAACGGTATAATCCAGAGGCCGTGTAATTTTCTGTGGCAATCTTTAATCATATGTCGTGGTGTGCCTAATGGATATCTTGTCCTTGTTAATTGATCCACAGGTGTGGATTGCCTTCTTTACGCTAACGGCACTTGAACTGGTGTTGGGTATCGATAACATCATCTTCATCTCCATTCTGGTTGATCGGCTGCCTCAGCAATCTCGTGAGAAAGCGCGCAAGATCGGTCTGTTTTTTGCCATGTTCATGCGCATCGGACTGTTGCTTGTTCTTTCATGGATCGTCGGTGCCACAGAGCCCTTGTTCAGTGTGCTGGGCAAGTCTGTTTCACCGCGCGACCTGATCCTGATCGGCGGGGGGGTTTTCCTGCTCTGGAAGAGTACTCAAGAAATTCACCAGTTGCTTGAAGGAGAGGAGGAAGGGCATGTCAGTGCGATCAAAGTGACCTTTTCTGCCATTATTCTCCAGATCATCGTCATCGACCTGGTGTTTTCGCTGGATTCCATCATCACGGCCGTCGGTATGGTTGATAATGTCCTGGTGATGATTGCGGCGGTTGTCGCGTCTGTCGGACTGATGATGCTTTTTGCAAAAAGCATTGGCGGTTTTGTTTCGGATCACCCGACGATCAAGATGCTGGCCCTGTCATTCTTATTGGTAGTGGGCATGGCGCTTCTCGCCGAAGGGTTTGGACACCATGTGCCGAAGGGTTATATTTACTTCGCCATGGCGTTTTCGCTGGGTGTCGAGATGCTAAATTTACGTCTGCGAAAGAAACACTCCAAACCCGTGCGCTTTCACGAACCGTTGAGGCGCAGGGAAGAGTCCTGATCGTCTGTCAGGACTGATGCATTTAAGGGACACATGGACGTCGTACTTCTTGTTTTTCTCGTGTTGCTGAATGGTATTCTGGCCATGTCAGAGATTGCCGTCATCTCCTCACGCAAGTCGCGGCTGCAGAAACTGGCGGATGACGGAAGCCCCGGTGCCCAGTCGGCTCTGGAACTCAGCAATGAGCCGTCCGGATTCCTCTCCACCATCCAGGTCGGCATCACCACGGTCGGGATTCTGAGCGGGGCCATCGGCGAGAGTGCGCTGGCCGATCCGCTGACCCGCTGGTTGGCGGAATTTACGCTACTGGCGCCGTATGCCCGCGGTCTGGCCTTGACTCTGGTCGTGGTCGGCCTGACCTATTTCTCGGTGGTGGTCGGTGAACTGGTGCCAAAGCGCCTGGGATTGCTGGCGCCGGAGAGCATCGCCGCACTGATTGCCACACCGATGAACGTGCTGGCCCGCCTGACCCGACCCGTGGTCTGGTTGCTGTCGTCGTCGTCCAGCATGCTGCTGCACGTCATCGGCGCACGTCATCGGGGGGAGCCGCCGCTGACCAACGACGAAATCAATGTACTGATGGAGCAGGGAGCCGAGGCTGGCGTGTTCCACGAAAGCGAGCAGGCCATCGTCTCCAATGTGCTGCGTCTCGACGAACAGCGCATCGGCGCGATCATGACGCACCGCAACGATATCTACGTGCTTGATCTGGACGAACCGGAAGCGGAGATTCGCCATCGCCTTGCCGAAAGCCCCTACACGCGCATCGTCGTCTGCCGGGACGGCCTTGAGCATATCGTCGGCATCCTGCGTACGGCTGACCTGCTCAAGTTGGCGCTGACTGGCGAGAACCTTGATATCGAACGCTTTCTGCGTCCGCCGCTCTATGTTCCGGAAGGGGTGACCACCACCCATCTGCTGGAGAGCTTCCGCAAGGCACGTCAGCAATGCGCACTGATTGTCGATGAATATGGCGAACTGCAGGGGCTTGTTACGCTGACCGATGTGCTGACTTCAATTGTCGGCGAACTTCCCTCGTCGGATACGACTGAAGAACAGGATATCGTCGAGCGAGTTGATGGTTCGTGGCTGATCGACGGCAGCGTGGCGATAGAACGCCTGAAATCGGTGGTGCAGATCGAAGAAGACCTGCCCGGCGAGGATGAAAACGCGTTCAATACCCTGGGTGGCCTGGTGATGTTCGTGCTAGGCCGGATTCCGGTGGTGACCGATCACTTCGAGGTGGCCGGTTGCCGCTTTGAAGTCGTTGATATGGACAAGAACCGTGTCGATAAAGTGTTGCTGGCCAAGCTGCCGCCACCGCTCGACGTTGAAACTGCGGCGTAATACTCAGCGTAACGCTTCCAGAATGCTCCTGCACGCTTCGTTAAGGTAATCCTTCCTGATCCAGCGGAAGACAACCACAAGATCTTTTTCGGGCTCGACCCAAACGACATTAGCCCCCGCACCTTGGAAGAAGAAACTGCTTGCTGAAGCTGCAGGGACAAGACTCCGGGAATTGTTGAGCCAGATCATGTATCCATAGTCCGGGTTGGGTTTGCTCGGGGTGAGCGCTAACTCAATGAACCGTTCTGACAGGAGCCTCGTGTTTTTCCATACACCCTTCCGGAGCATCAGATAGCCGGCACGGGCATGATCCCGGGAACTGATGAAGATTCCGCCGCCCCAATGCCCACCGCCGGAAACCGAGCTGATGGTCGTGCCTTGGATGACAACTTGTGAATTCCGATATCCGTGCCACTCCCATGTGCTTGAGGCGCTGATGCGATCCATGATGCCCTCGCGGAGAACCTCAGGAAGCGGTTTTCGCCAGAGGCGGAGGAGTGCGAGGCTGGTCACGTTGACCCGCACGTCATTGTATTCGAAGAAAGCTCCAGGATCCTGAAGCTCCCGTTGAGTTCCTTTCTGGGTCTGGGGGTCGCTCTGATAGATATCACGGCCCCTGTCGAGGAAGTCCGGTTTTCCCCACAGGGTTCCTTCCCACTCACTGGTCTGTTGCAGCAGATGTTCCCAGATAATCCGGCTGTTGTGGGGAGAGTCGAAATTACCATCGTCGATCAGCTCGCGCACGGGGCGGGAAAAATCGGGCAAGAGGCCCTTGTCGAAGGCAAGTCCGGCACAGAGCGCCAGATAGCTCTTGGATGCACTGAAAGTCATGTCGACTCGGGAAGTGTCTCCCCACTCCGCTACAATCCGCCCCGCCCGGAGGATCAGCCCGTTAGGCTCCCCACGTTCCCGGATGGGTCCAATGATCTCATTATAGGGAGGTGGTTCGGCCATCTGCTCCATGACAGATATCCGCACGTCTCTTGCCCAAGGAGTTTCGGCTTTTCGGATTTCATCCACTGCGGAACGAAGGCGTCGGCCGTCAAAGCCAGCCGATTCTGGGGGGGTCTGTTCCCATTCGGGGTCTGGTCCTGGAAAATACACGTGTTCCGCCATGAGATTTCCTTTTGACTTGGTTGTTCGTTGACTCGTTACGTTTCTGGTGTGACGTCTATTCTACTGTTGAATCTGCTTTAGATTTATCCAGTTGCTCTCGCATCCATTTAATGAATTGCGTTACTTCGGGTCGCTGTATGTGTCTTTCCGGGCAAACAATGAAATGTGTCCGTACCGCAAGGGCCCAGTCCGTCTGAAAAATCGGGAGTAGCCGACCACTCGCAATATACGGAGCCGATATTTGCAGACTTTCCAAGGCAACGCCAAACCCTTGCGCCGCGGCTTCCAGAGTCAGATAAGAACGATCAAAACGAAAGGCAAAGTGTTCAGGTGTCCCGATCAAACCACGACTGGCAAACCAGGCTGACCACTGTACAACGTTCTTTGTTGATTGGATCAGCGGACATTCGAGCAGGTCTTCCGGACTCCGTATCACTCGCTGTGCAATAAAATCAGGGCTGGCAAGCGGCAGGACATTTTCGTCGAAGACCGATTGGATAACAAGATTGGGCCACTCAGGAATACCGTAGCGGATATCGATGTCAACCTGGCCAAGTGCAAAATCGGAATGATCGGGTGATACCGAAAGTGACAGGGAGATTTCAGGATAGGCCTCGACGAACTCCCTCAGTCTTGGCATAAGCCAAACGCCAGCAAAGGTTGGACAGGAGTGCACATAGAGGGTATTTCGCGCCCCTTTACGTACATCGTTTGTAGCATTACTGATAGCCCCCAGAGCACCGGCCACGCGTTTCAGATAATTTTCTCCTGCATCACTGAGCAAGATGCCGTGTGACGAACGTTCGAACAGACGAAAACCAAGGAACGATTCGAGGTTTGCAATCTGGTGGCTAATGGCCGACGGAGTCAGATGCAATTCCCCGGCAGCTCGCGCAAAGCTCAATCGGCGGGCCACCGCTTCGAAAGCGACCAATGCTGTAAATGGTGGAAGATCGGATCTCATGAAACACCCTAACATGAAATTTATTCATCTCCGCATGAATTTTTAACTCTTGCGCTCACGACCAATAACTATGCAATATTACAACAATGATTTCCAATGACAACAAGGATCCATCAAATGTTACTTAACAATCGCATTGCTATCGTTACCGGCGGAGCCGGAGTCAATGGCCTCGGTTTTGCCACGGCCCGGATGATGTCCGAACAGGGTGCAAAAATCGTCATACTTGATCTTGAGACCGCCAATCCCTCGCAATCCGCCGACCTCCTAGGCAAAGACAATATGGGTGTGATTGCCGACATCACTAACAAGGCGCAGTGCGAAGAGGCTGTCCAGAAGATTCTCGCTCGCTACGGCCGTATCGACATCCTGGTCAATAATGCCGGCATCACTCAGCCACGCAAAACGGTGGACATCACTGACGCTGACTACGACGCCATTCTCGATGTCAGTCTGCGTGGCACCCTGCATATGTCACAAGCCGTCCTGCCGGCCATGCAGAAGCAGAAATCCGGTTCTATCATCTGCATTTCCTCTGTTTCAGCGCAGCGTGGCGGCGGCATCCTCGGCGGCCCGCATTATTCCGCAGCCAAGGCTGGCGTTCTTGGCTTGGCCCGCGCCATGGCGCGCGAATTCGGCGGCGACAACATCCGTGTTAACTGCGTCACACCCGGTCTGATTGCCACCGATATCAACAAGGGAAAAATTCCGGAAGACAAGCGCGCGTCGATCCTGGAGTCCATTCCGCTCGGCCGCATCGGCGAACCGAACGATGTAGCCGGTGCCTGCCTGTTCCTCGCCTGTGACCTCTCGAAGTACTGTACCGGCGTCACGCTGGACGTCAACGGCGGGATGCTGATTCACTGACATGACAAGAATCATTTCGAATGGATTCAGCCGGTCGCCATAATGAACATGAACGTCGCCGTGCTGTTCCTCACCACCTATGTCCCATGGTTCTTCAAAGCATTACTGAGATCCCTGTTCAATGTCGGTCAGGTGGCGGTTCAATGGACATCCCTGCTTTCACCATCCTTGGAGTCAACTCATGAATGACACATCCAGCCTCTCCTTCGATGCTCGCGTTGACAGGCTAAGACTGATCGCCAACGAGCTTCGCCGCCACGTGGTGGACATGGTCTATACGGCGCAGTCGGGGCACATCGGCGGCTCGCTGTCAGCCGCTGATTTTGTCGCGGCGCTGTACTTCGACCTCATGAAGGTCGATCCCGCCAATCCGGGGTGGGAAGAACGCGACCGCTTTGTCCTTTCAAAGGGACATGCTTGTCCGATCTGGTATGCCTCGCTGGCCATGCGGGGCTTTTTCCCCATCGAGGAACTCAAGACGCTGCGCAAGAATGACAGTCGTCTCCAGGGGCATCCGATCGCGACCTACCTTCCTGGTCTTGATGCCTCCACCGGCTCGCTGGGATTGGGTTATGCCCAGGCCGTGGGCATCGCGATGGAAGGCAAGCTGATGCGCAAGAAGGATTACAAGGTCTACGTCGTCCTCGGTGATGGCGAAATCAACGAGGGCGTCGTCTGGGAAAGCTCGCTCGCCGCTGCGAAGTTCCAGCTCGACAATCTGGTTGCCATTGTCGACATCAACAATCTCCAACTGGATGGCACGATCGACGAGGTGTTGCCCACACACCCCATCGACGCGAAGTTCCGCGCCTTCGGTTTTGACGTTCTGACAATGAACGGGCACGACATGGTCGACGTGCTGGTCACTCTCACCAAAGCCCGGAACACACGTTCCGGCAAGCCGGTCTGCGTGCTGGCCCAGACCGTCAAGGGCAAGGGCGTGAGTTTCATGGAAAATCAGCTCGATTGGCACGGCAAAGCCCCCAACGACGAACAATACAAGAAAGCCATCGCAGAACTGAAAGGAGCCCCGCTATGAATTTCCCGGCAGCCACCAGCCCGACCCGCCGAGTGTTCGCGGAACGGATGACCGCTCGCGCGGAGACGGACAAGGAATTCGTGGTCTTCGAATCGGACCTGGCCAAGTCCACGTATTCTTATCTGTTCAGGGACAAGCATCCGGACCGCTACTTCAACATGGGCATCGCCGAGATTGGCACGGCCGCATCGGCCGCCGGCATGGCCGCAGAGGGTCGCAACGTCATCGTCTGCGGCTACGGTGTCTTCATCACCATGCGCGCTCTCGAAGTCATCCGTTCGTTCATCTGCTACCCGCATCTCA
This sequence comes from Accumulibacter sp., assembly GCA_020049495.1. Taxonomy (GTDB): domain Bacteria; phylum Pseudomonadota; class Gammaproteobacteria; order Burkholderiales; family Rhodocyclaceae; genus Propionivibrio. The sequence continues at coordinate 14,874 of JAIFKU010000087.1, read as the reverse complement.
ACGTCAAGTTCCTCTCAAGCCATGGAGGCCTCACCGCCGCCATCGACGGCGTTACGCATCAGGCCACCGAGGACATCGCATTCATGACGACGCTGCCGAACATGAAGGTGCTCGTCCCGGCGGACAGCGCCGCGGCAGCGGCCGCGCTCGACATTGCCCTTGATACGCCGGGACCGGTGTTCTCTCGCCTTATGCGAGATCCGTTGTTCGAACTGTATGGACCGGGCGAAACCTTTCGCCTGGGCGGATCCAAGGTCGTACGAAAAGGCAAGGACGTCACCATTGCCACTTATGGCGATATTGTCTTCCAGTCCCTTGCCGCTGCCGACGAGTTGGCCAAACAGGGAATCGACGCCGAAGTCATCGATTTCTATTCGCTGAAGCCCTGGGACCAGGCGACGCTGGCCGAGTCGCTCAGGAAGACCGGTGCGCTGGTCGTCGCCGAGAATCACCAGAAGCGCAACGGATTCGGCTATGAACTGGCCGTGTGGGCGTTGCAGAACAATCCCGTACCAGCGGCCCTGATCGGACTGGAAGACACCTTCGCCGAGAGTGGAAACTACCAGATCACACTCGACAAGTTCGGCATGTCGGGGGCCAGGATCGCGGAGACGACGGCCGCGTTGTTGAAGAAGAAATAGGTCAATATTCCTGAAGTTGTCACGTACCAACAAGAAAGGCAAACATTTGAAGATCGTTGTTCTGGACGGATACACACTGAATCCGGGTGACCTGACCTGGTCGGGGATTGAGCAGCAAGGTACGCTGACGGTCCACGACCGGACCGAACCCGATCAGATCTTGGCACGGCTCGCCGATGCCGAGATCGTCTTCACCAACAAGACTCCCCTGATCCGCGAACATTTCGCCGCCAATCCGCAGATCCGTTTCGTCGGCGTACTGGCCACCGGCTACAACGTGGTCGATATCGCCGCCGCCCGGGAACGCGGCATCCCGGTCAGCAGTATTCCGTCCTACGGCACGATGGCTGTCGCCCAGTTCGCTATGGCGCTGCTTCTGGAACTCTGTCACCGCGTCGGTCGTCATGCGGACAGCGTCAGGGCCGGCGACTGGTCCGCTGGCAAGGACTTCTGTTACTGGCTCAACCCGCTTGTCGAACTTGACGGAAAAACACTCGGCATCATCGGCTTTGGTCGGATCGGGCAGGCGTTCGGAAAGATTGCACAGGCATTCGGAATGAATATCCTGGCCGTGGACGAATACCCGGATAAACGGCTCGAATCGGCGACACTCCGCTATACGACGCTCGACGATCTGTATGCCAACGCCGATGTGATCAGCCTGCATTGCCCGCTAGTTGACAACAACTGTGGCATGATCAATCAGGTGGCCATCGGAAGAATGAAGCCTGGGGTGTTGATCCTGAACACCTCGCGCGGCCCGCTGATCAACGAAGCGGAACTGGCTGAGGCGCTTAAATCGGGGCGCGTGGCTGGCGCGGGGGTCGATGTGCTGTCTTCCGAACCGCCTGTTCCGGACAATCCCCTGCTTTCAGCGCCGAATTGCATCGTCACACCACATATCGCGTGGGCAACCCGGGAAGCCCGCACACGGCTGATGAATGTCGCTGCCGACAATCTCGCCGCGTTCCTCAAGGGCAAAGCACAGAACGTGGTCAACTTCTGATGGAGACATGTTATTGTTGCTGAGAACCATTCGATTGTTGGCGGTCTCGGCGGAGCTATTGCCAAACTGCTGATATGCAAACGAGTCATTGCGCACAATTTCCGCCGGATTGCCCTGCCGGATGGCTATTTGGATGCCAGTGTTTTTACTATACTGCATGAACGCCATGCGATCTCGCCGGCGGCAAGGGTGCGGAGCTTAAAATAATGGTTATTGGACGCTGTAGATGGTTGTAACAGGTGTTGTTAAAGCAGTTGCGGTGCAAAAGAGGTAGAACAGGAGACAAGTGTTTTCCTGTGCTGCCGTTTGTTTTACTCACACAAGGAGGTTACACATGAAAAACCAGTTCAAATGGCTCGCGATGACTCTCGCGGCAGGCGTATTTTGTTTTGCGCAGACGGTCTCAGCCCAGGCTCCGCTTAAACTGACGCTTGGCCATAACGCCGCGCCCGGCAATCCAAAAGCACTGGCAGCGCTGAAGTTCGCCGATATGGTCAAGGAGCAGAGCAAGGGGCGGATCACCATTCAGGTTGCCGGTGCTGCACAACTTGGTGATGATTTGACGAACATCTCGAGCATGCGCACAGGCACCCTTGACATGAGCGTCAATTCTCAAGGACCTCTGTCTTCGGTGGTTCCTGAACTGGCCGCTCTGGGTTTGCCTTACGCGTTCAAGACTCAACCGGAAGCATGGAAACTGCTGGATGGCAAGATCGGTGAAGAACTGGCAAAGAAACTGGAAGCCAAAGGCCTGATTCTCCTTGGTTGGATGGATAACGGCATACGCCAGGTTTCGAACAACAAGCGCCCGATCACCAAGCCGGAAGACCTCGTCGGCGTGAAAGTGCGGACACCGCCAGATCCGGCGACCGTCGACATGTTCCAGGCCATGGGTGCCAGCACCCAGCAAATCAATTTCGGCGAACTCTACATCGCAATTCAACAGGGTGTCGTCGACGGCCAGGAGAATCCTCTGGCAAACATCCACTCATCAAAGCTGCACGAAGTCCAGAAATACATCTCGATCACCAATCACAAGTATGAGTCGATGCCTTTCGTGATGAGCGCAATTACCTGGGGCCGTCTCTCGGCTGATGATCGCAAGCTGATCAAGGACGCCGCAAAGGAAGCCACTGCCTTCGAGCGCAAGTTGATGTTTGAATCTGACGAAATACTGATGGCCGAATACAAGAAAATGCCTTCTCTAAAGATAAATTATGCAGATCCGGCAGCTTTCAAGGCCGCTACCCAGAAGGTTTGGGATGATTGGGAGAAGAAACCTTTTGGCGATTTCGTCAAGCAGTTGCGCGCCGCTACCAAGTAAATCACGCAGGGCGGCATGCCTGGACAAGGCTGCCGCCCTTGGTACCTTCCCGGTTGTGTTTAGGATAAGCGAATATGTCAATAAGTGAAAATTGGCCATCTCCGGAAAATGAAGGAAGCTCTCCGGCAAAAGCATTTGTCGTATCTGCTGCCCACTCCATCGAAAACTGGATAGGCCAATTCTGCAGAGCGATCCTGCTGCTTACTGGTCTTTTCCTGCTCGGCATTCTTACGCTTGTCGTCGCTCTACGCTACTGGGGTGGTGGAAGCATCGATTCAGGTTCGGAACTCTCGGCGCTTGTCTTTCCGGTATTTGTCATGGCCGGAATTGTCGAAGCCGCTCGCATGGGCGCCCACGTCGCGACTCAGCTCTTGCTCCACGCACTGAAAAGCCAATGGCGGATACGGCTTGTAGTCCTGATTCATAGCGTAACTGCAGTGGTTTATCTTTACCTTGCCTGGTATGCCCTGCTAAATGCAATCATTGCCCATGACGAGTTGAGTACGACGCTGAAAGTGCCAGGAAGCGTCGGTTACGGTTGCCTGGCGACAGGACTTGCTTTTGTCGGGATCTGCAGCCTTACTGCGATCGTACGGCATACCGTGGGCAAGGAAGAAGTGTTGGTCAATCTCTCAGATGCAGGACCGGGGGTCGTATGAGTCTTATTATGGTAGCTATATTCGGGTTGCTGCTTTTCCTTTCTTTCCCGGTGGCACATTCACTGGTCATCGGATCAACACTCGGCATCATGTGGGGGGGGAACCTGCCCCTGTTTGCCGTAATCCAGCAAATGTTCGCACCAACCCAGAGCTTTCCGCTGATTGCCATCCCTTTCTTCGTGATGTCCGGCGAACTGATGATGTCCGGGAAACTTGGCAGGCACATGATCGATTTCGCAACCGATCTGGTTGGCCGCTTTCGCGGCGGGCATGCCCAGGTCAGCGTGCTCGGTTCGACTCTATTTGGCGGTGTCTCCGGATCTGCGGTTGCCGATGCAACAGCATTGGGTTCGGTTCTCGTTCCATGGCAAAAATCTCTGGGCTACCCGGCAGGATTCTGTGGGGCAACGATCGCCGCCGCCTCGACCATCGACATTCTGATCCCGCCTTCGATCCCATTGATTCTTTATTCGCTGGTCTCCGATGCGTCGATCGGCGCGCTCTTTTTCGCCGGCATCGTTCCCGGCCTGATGCTGGCCATCGGTTTTATGGCCGTGTGCAACATCAGCGCCCGGCTGCGCGGATTTCCATATGATAAGCACCCGATCGCCTGGGGCCAGATGGCAATGCGCGGCCTGTACGCGATGCCCGCTTTGATGTTGCCGGTTATCGTTCTTTTCTCGTTACGTTTTGGCCTGGCCACGCCAACGGAAATCAGTACTATTGCCGTAACTTATTCCATTATCATCTCAGCCGTGCTCTATCGCGACATGAGCTGGGAGCGGATCAAGCGATCCATTTTTTTCGCCGGCACCGCAACCGGCGTGGTCATGCTGCTGATCATGGCATCGATGGTGGCAGGCTGGATACTGACGCTCGATCAGATCCCCGAACAATTTATCGCATGGGCTCAAGGGAATTTCAATTCCAAGACAGGAATTCTGCTGCTGATGAATCTCATCATGCTGGTAGCCGGGATGTTCATCGACCTGCCTGCCGCAATTCTTCTGCTTGGCCCGTTGTTTGTTCCACTCGCTCAGGCTTATGGTATTGATCTCGTCCAACTCGGTGTCATGATGGTCGTCAATCTGGCGATTGGACTCTATTCGCCGCCAGTCGGCACGACACTTTTCATTGGAAGCATGCTCGCCAAAGCCAGTATCGGTGAAACCGTCAAGGAACTGCTGCCCTTCTACGCCGTCGGCTTGACCGTACTTGCGTTGATTGCCTACGTACCCGCTTTCACACTTCACCCGTAGATTCGAGGATACACAATGAAAGAGAAAACAATTGGCTTCATTGGCCTCGGTGCGATGGGGTCGCACAGCGCACGCCTATTAGCCAAGGCCGGTTTTCGTGTGCAGGGGTTTGATCTAAATCCCGTCGCGCTGAAAGCCTTGCTCTCTGATGGGGGTGTCGCCTGTAAAAGTATTTCTGAAGCGGTACATGGCGTAAACCAGGTTCTGCTTTTTGTCGTCAATGGCAAGCAAGCGGAGCAGGTCCTTTTTGGTTCCGGAGGAGTAAAAGAAACCGCTGCGCCGGGCACGACGATCATGTCTTGCGTCACGATGGCGCCAAGCGAGGCCTCAAGAATCGGCGATCTCTGCCGCGAGCAGGGATGGCGGTTCATCGATTCGCCGGTGAGTGGCGGCACGGCTGGAGCTGCACGCGGCTCTCTGACCATCATGGCGGCTGGCGAGACTGCCGCGATCGAAGATTGCCGCCCGATCTACGAAACGATCGGTCAGCGTCTGATGGTCGTAGGAAGCGAGCCCGGACAGGGGGCGATGGTAAAAACCATCAACCAGTTGTTATGCGGAGTGCACCTGGCCGCCGCCGGTGAAGCCATGGCCATGGCCAAGCGCGCCGGACTCGACCTGCAGGCGGTATGGGACGTCGTCAACTACAGTGCAGCCGGCTCCTGGATGCTGAACGATCGGGGTCCGCGCATGGTTGCCAGCAGTTTCGACACCCCGACCAGTGCCGTTGATATTTTCGTTAAGGATCTGGGCATTGTAGCCGATGTTGCACGACAGATGCGCTTTCCTGTGCCGCTGGCAGCGACTGCATTGCAGAGCTTTCTGGGTGTCAGTGGCGCAGGCAACGGCCGTCAGGACGATGCGGCTGTAATGCGCTATTACGAAGGATTCTCGCCTTTGAACGAAAAAGTCAGCTAGGCAAGACGAGCAAGGCAGGGAGCCGAATCAGGCAGGCAGAATCGCAGGATATATTTCTCCAGGAGAATCCCAATGGCGGCTGTCAACGTATTCACCAGTATCAATCGCATTATCCAGGGACGTGGTGCGATCGCCCAGCTAGCCGATGAAGTGTGCCGCTTCAAGGCCAGGAATATACTGATCGTTACCGATTCAGGTCTGGTTGGTACGCCAATTCCGTCGATGGTGAAGTCCTTGCTCAAGGATTACGCAGTAGATATTTACAGCGCCGTGGAACCCGACCCGAGTGTCGAGACGATCAACGCCTGCGCCGCTTACGTCAGGGAGTACAAGTTCGATCTCCTGATCGGGCTTGGCGGCGGCAGTCCGATCGACACGGCCAAATGCGCATCGGTTCTCGCTCTCAATCCGGGATCGGCGGAAGACTATCTGGGCATCGAAAAAATCGAGAGTGCCGGTATCCCAAAAATACTCATCCCGACGACGGCCGGCACCGGCAGTGAAGTGACCAATGTCGCTGTCATGAGCCTGAAGGCGGCGCATACAAAGAAGGGGATCGTCAGCCGCTATCTGTTTGCCGAGGCGGCGATCCTAGACCCCGAACTGACGCAGGGTTTGCCGCCCGCAGTGACGGCGTCAACCGGCATGGACGCTCTGACGCATGCGATTGAAGCATACGTATCGCGCTTCGCGCAGCCGCTGACCGACCATTTTGCGCTTGAGGCAATCCGGCTCATCGGCCGATCCCTGCGCACGGCGGTCTACAATGGTCAGAACATTGATGCGCGCGAAGCCATGTTGACAGGAAGCATGTACGCAGGACTGGCCTTCGGAAGTGCAGCAACCGGGATGGTGCATGGGCTTGCCATGCCACTGGGCGGCCAGTTCAACATTGCGCATGGGATTGCCAATGCAGTGATGCTGCCGCATGTGATGCGCCACAATCTGGTCAGCTCGTTGGATCGCTACCGCGAGGTTGCGATAGCCCTCGGCGAGCGCGTTGAACATCTTTCAGTGAGACAGGGAGCCGAGCGGGCTATTAGCGCAGTTGAAGCATTGTCTGCCGATATCGGCATCCCCGCCTATCTGGATGACCTGTCCCGATCTGGCCAGGGATGGAATGAATAACGTCCGCCAGATACGCCCGAATCCAAGAGATGTGACTTACGAAGGGCTGCTGGCGATTTTGCATGGGGCCTTCCGTCCGTAAGATTTCGAGCGTCACCAGTGGACGGTTTTTTGATGAGCCTTGATGCCACCATGGCGCTTGATTGAGTCGAGGCGAGTGCGGTTCTGTGACATGTGGATCAGGACGGCAGGGTTTCATGAGTGGCATGGCTGGTACGGGTCCATGCCTGATCATCCTTTTCTCCATGCCGAAGGAATGTCCGGCAGCCTTGGATTGGCGAACGCGGCAAATACGTCAGCCAGTCGCATCAGCCTCTATGCCGTCATAGTTCAACCCACAACGACATAAAACCAGACCCGTCAGCAATTTGCGAATAGTCCCTTCCTGCCTGTTCGATCTTAACGACAGTTTCAACGTTTTACGCCATGGACAGTCATGCTGTTGTACTTCGAATTTATTTGTTCAATATTGCATTTTGTTTTGAATGGTGTATTGTATACAGTATATTTTGAGTCTGATCATAATCAGTGTTTTGAGGTTTTCATGGAAAATTCACAAGCTCAGCGCGCCTATGAGGGGATGAAACAGGGGATTCTCAGCCGGGAATTAAAGCCCGGATGCCCGATCATTGAAACTGAGTTTGCCGAGCGCTTCAAGATGAGTCGAACCCCGATACGCGAAGCGATACGTCGCCTTTATGCGGAAGGGCTGGTCGACATCTTTCCGAGAAAAGGGGCTTACATCAAAACCTTTACCAAGCGCGATCTGCTAATGTCGTTTGAGGCGGCAGAAGCGATTGAGGGAATGGTGGCCTATCTTGTGGCCAAAAACATGCTGGAGAAAAAATCTGACAAGAAATGGTTGCAGGAACTGGACGGAATCATGGATCAGATGGACAAGAACCTGAAAGCCAATGACATCCAATCCTGGGCTTCGGGCGACGAGAAGTTCCACAATACCTTGTATCGCATGTGTGACAACGAATACATCATCCAGTCGCTGGAAAGAATTCGTATGCAGTTGAACTATGCGTTGTGGTTTCTCACTCCGTTCTACATTGACAAGAAGCCTTCCAATGCCGAGCACCGCGAAATCATTGTGGCCATCAGGAACGGCGATCCGGAAAAGGCGAGAATCATCTCGCAGAAGCATCGCAACCGGGTCAGGAATGAACTTGAAAGAAGCGCCCCCGAATACATTTTTTGAGCATGATGTCTATTGATTAACCGCCCGGTTACCGGGCGATAACCAGGAGTCCGTAATGTGTGACAAGGCTGAAAGCGAACGCCAACTGATTGCTGAACTTGTTCTGCGTGCGCGCAAGGCGCAGGCGATTGCCGAAGGTTTTTCACAGCGCCGGGTTGATGAACTGGCCGCGGCGGTAGTTTACGCCTTGTCGCGCGCAGACGTTGCGCGCGAAATTGCCGAAATGGCTTATGCCGAAACCGGCATGGGTAAAATCGAATCAAAGATCGCCAAGATGGCGGTCAAGATTCCCGGTTGCTTCTATGATGTGAAGGATCAGAAGACAGTCGGCATCATTGATTACAACCCGGAAACCGGGATCACGATGATTGCCAAGCCAATCGGCGTCATCGGCGCACTGATTCCGAGTACCAACCCCGAAGCAACGCCGATATTCAAAGGCATGCTGGGACTGCGTGGCCGCAATGCCGTTGTCTTCGCCCCGCATCCGCGCAGCAGGAAAACGACCACCCGGGTCGTCGAATTGATGCGCGAGGTCCTGAAGAAGAATGGCGCTCCCGAGGACCTGTTCATTTGCATAGAGAAACCGTCCAAAGGCCTGGCTGCCGAACTCATGCGCCAATGCGATACGATCATGGCGACGGGCAGTGGTGACATGGTGCGCGCGGCCTATAGCTCGGGCAAGCCGTCCTATGGTGTTGGCGTGGGCAACGCGGTCATTGTTGTTGATGAAACCGCCGACATCGACGACGCGGCGAAAAAAATAAGAATTGGCAAGACCGGTGATAACGCCTCTGGCTGTTCGGCTGAAAACTCGCTGGTTATCCAGAAGGGTATTTACGACCGGGTGCTCGCGGCGCTGAAGAAGGAAGGCGGCTATCTGGCGACGCCGGCAGAAAAGGAAAAGCTGCAACAAACCATGTGGCACGACGGTGCGCTGAGCATAGACGTCATCGCCCAGCCGGTCGAAAAAATTGCTGCGGCAGCCGGAATCAGCGTTCCGGCGGGTAGCCAGTTCATCATGGTCGAAGAGCAGGGCGTCGGCGCGGACTACCCGTTCTCGGGCGAGAAGATCTCGCTTGTCCTGACGCTGTACCAATACGACAGCTTTGCCGACGCCATCGCCCAGGTCAATGCCATTACCAACTACTCCGGTCTTGGCCACTCGTGCGGCATCCATTCGTTCGACCGCGAGCACATCATGAAGCTCGGCGAGCAAACGCGAACCAGCCGCGTCGTCGTACGGCAACCGAACGGTAATTCGTGCAGCGGCAACTGGTCAAACGGACTGGCCTTCACCTTCTCTTTGGGTTGCGGTACCTGGGGCGGGAATACGGCGTCGGAAAACATCACGCAGAAACACTATCTCAACATTACCCGGGTTGCCGAGCCGATTAACCGCAGCGAGCCGCCCGAGAAGGAAATATTTGGTGATCTGCTCGATAACATGGTTCTCTGACCACTAAATCGCTGTGGCTATATGCGGTATAGGCAGCACAGGCTCTCCCACATGACGCCAGAATTACCGGGATCTTTATGAAGCATAAAAACTCTAGTCATAATGCCATCGTACTTTAGGCTTGAATCTGCCAGACAAACACTGCGCTGCAATGAAAATCACTTCTTCGTCACCTGGACCGTTGAAAGATCTCAAGGTACTTGAACTTGGGCAACTGATCGCGGGTCCTTTTGCAGCTAAAACATTGGCTGATTTTGGTGCCGAGGTTATCAAGATTGAGCCGCCCATCACGCCGACGGGAACAGGTGGTGACCCGTTGCGCCGTTGGCGACTGCTCAAGGACGGTACCTCGCTCTGGTGGCATGTCCAATCGCAAAACAAACGCTCTTTGGCCTTGAATCTTAAAGAGGCTGAAGCACAAGAAATTGTACGAAGACTGGCAGCGGATGCCGATGTGCTGATAGAGAATTTTCGTCCGGGCACACTGGAAAACTGGGGTTTAGGGCCTGATGTACTGCAGGCACTTAATCCGGGTCTTATCATTCTGCGCATAAGTGGCTATGGGCAGACAGGACCTTACCGCAACAGGCCCGGCTTCGGTGTGATAGCCGAAGCCATGGGCGGCTTAAGGTATCTGACGGGAGAGCCAGGGCGCATCCCTGTACGAGTCGGCGTGAGCATTGGGGACACTCTGGCCGCGCTTCATGGCGTGATTGGCATTTTGCTGGCGCTGCAACATCGTCATGCCACCGTGAGTAATGAGGCACCCAAGGGACGTGGTCAAGTCATCGACGTGGCTCTCTATGAAGCTGTATTTAACTGCATGGAAAGCCTGCTGCCCGAGTACAGTGCGTTCGGTGTCATCCGCGGGCCGGCCGGAAGTGCCCTGCCTGGCATCTCGCCCACTAATGCCTATCGCTGCAAAGATGAGGGCTATGCACTGATTGCCGGCAATGGGGATAGTATCTTCAAGCGCTTGATGGATAGCATAGGCCGTAATGACCTGGCAGATGATCCGACATTAGCGGACAACGCAGGCCGTGTTTCACGGGTCGGAGAGATTGATCAAGCCATAGGCGAGTGGTGCGCGCACCGCACAGTAGATGAAGTGCTGGCGATACTGGATAAAGCGGCAGTTCCTTCCGGGCGCATCTACAGCGTGGCTGATATTGCCGCCGATCCTCACTATCAGGCACGCGGCATGCTTGACAGCGTGCAGATGGACGATGGCAGCATGTTGGCCGTGCCCGGCATTGTGCCCAAGCTTTCCGTAACTCCGGGACAACGCTATCGCCATGCGCCCCGAATCGGTCAGGATACAGATGACGTTCTGCGAGAAATAGGACTTTCGGCAGATCAGATCCAAAGTCTAATAGATAAACGCATCATCTCAAACGATGTTTCAGGAGCCAGAGAATGAAGAAAATTTTCTTCAACGAAGTCGCGACGCGTGACGGTTTTCAGATCGAGCCGACATTTATCCCGACCGACACCAAGGTTACTTTGGTCGATTCCCTGAGCGCATGCGGCTACGCCAAGATCGAAGTCACTTCCTTTACCTCGCCCAAGGCAATTCCCATGCTGCGGGATGCCGACGAGCTTATGGGGCGCATACGCCGCATGCCCGGTGTGGAGTACACCGTGCTGGTGCCCAACCTGCGTGGCGCTGAGCGGGCGCTTGAAGCGAAGGCGGATGAGCTTAACCTTGTCATGTCAGTGTCCGAAACACACAACCTGTCCAACCTCCGCATGCCCATGACGCGCAGCTTTATCGTGCTGTCTGAAGTGATCAGAATGGTTAATGGTTATACGCCCATTAATGTTTCGCTATCGTGCTGTTTTGGTTGTCCAATGGAAGGCGATGTTGCGCAATCCGCTGTACTGGATCTGGCGAGCCGGTTTGCCGATCTCGGCGTACGTGGAATTACGGTCTGCGATACCACTGGCATGGGATATCCGTCACAAGTCGGCCGCATGGTAGAGGCACTGCAACAACGTCTGTTGCAGTTACATCCGCAACTGCAATTGACCCTGCATTTCCACAACACACGCGGCATGGGCTTGGTCAATGTATTGGCAGCCGCAAGAGGGGGTATTACACGCTTCGATGGATCGCTGGGTGGCCTGGGTGGATGCCCCTACGCACCAGGTGCCAGCGGAAATATCAGTAGCGAAGACGCCATTCACATGCTTATCGCCGAAGGCTACGAAACCGGAATCGATCTGAACATGCTTTTGCCAATAGCCCGCCAGATACCGCATATCGTTGGTCATGAAGTGCCTGGTCAAGTCGCCAAGGCAGGGCGAATTACCGACCTGCATACGGCACCTGCCTATGTGGAAGAAATCAGGAAAGAGTGGTCAGATGCTCAAGTTTGAGGATTTGACACGGTTCGGCCGAGACTTGTCTCGACCCGAAAGCGTCGTTATCGGTCGCGACGGCAGCGTTTACACGTCGCACCGTGCGGCGGGGGTTTCTCGTATTGCCCCGGACGGAAATGTCACCTGCATTGGTAATACTCTGGAAATTTGTGGATCGGCCTTCGTGCCCAACGGTATTGCCCTTCTTCCAGGCGGGGATATATTGATCGCAAATATTGGAGATGCGGGTGGACTTTGGCGGCTGGAAAATACCGGGAAGTTACATCCTTACTGCACAGAAATGAATGGCAAACGAATGCCTCCTGTGAACTTTGTTCTCGTCGATGATGAGGGCGAAGTCTGGTTCTCGGTGAGTACCCGCCATTCACCACGGCACCTGGCCTACAGACGCGACATCGCTGACGGTTTTGTCGCTCGCATCGTCAATGATGAAGCAGTGATTGAAGTGGACGGACTGTGCTATACAAACGAGTTCCGTTTCGCCGATAAAGGGAAAACACTGTACATCAATGAGACCTTTGGCCAGTCAGTAAGGCGCTTTCGAAGAAGGGGTAGTAGTGGCTGGGACGATGGCGAGGTATTTGCCCAACTGCCACAAGGTAGCTTTGTCGATGGTTTGGAAATCGATGCCGAGGGTTGTTTATGGGTCGTTTGCATCGTTTCAAATCGCCTGTACAGAATTTCACCGCTGGGCGTACCGCAATTGCTGCTTGAAGAGGCCGATACAGACTGGCTGGCGGAAGTGGACCTTGCAATGCGCTCAGGAAAAATGGGGCGACACCATTTTGACCATAACCCAAGCAAGGTGCTTCGCAACATCTCCAGTGTTACCTTCGGGGGTCCGGATGGCGCTACGGGGTACCTCGGCTGTCTATTGGCCGACCATTTGCTGACGTTTCGGTGGCCCAGGCGTCTTGCGCGCCTCGAATCCGACGCAGGACTCAGATGATTGAACATCCGGCCTACTTGCTGCGGGCTCTGTCGCTCAAGGCGGCGACGATGAATATTGCTCAGAAATACACGATCAGTCGCAAGAGAACTTCGTTCGGAAGAACGAGTCGCCCGGCGTATTTCCCCTTCAATGTGTTGCCAACTTCGCTGATCACTGACCAGCGTGCAGTAGTTGATGAAGCCTCGACAAAAAATAAGCCAGGGATGAGTTTTCCTTCTCTTGCAAGTTGTAACAAGGCCGTCCAAGGACGTCTGGTTTTTCACCCTGCTGTTCCTCATAACTTTAGGAGATAAATCAATGAACCTGAAACGTAAAACCATTGTAAAGTTGATCGCTGTTGCTTTTGCAGGCTGCCTTTGTACTGCGGCCCAGGCACAAACCGTATTGAAGTTCAGCCACACCGACCAGCAGCAGAGTGAACGGCATGCAGCTGCTGTTGTTTTCGCCAAAAAGGTGGCTGACTATACCGAGAATCGTTACAAGGTTAACGTCTTCTGCTGCAGCCAGTTGGGTAACGATCCTAAAAACATTGAGCAACTTGTCGCCGGCGGTATCGACTTCACCGTATCGTCAACCGGCTCGTATGCGCCTCACGTCGACACGCTTAATCTGGCCATGCTCCCGTTCATGTTTGAAAGTTTTGAGCAGGGCTGGAAGTTCTATGACGAATCGAAGTGGCTGAAGGCCCAGTTCGACAAGGCACCGGCCAAGGGTTTCCGCGTGCTCTCGACATGGGAGTCGGGCTTCCGCTGCATGACCACCAAACAGGCAATCAACAGTCCGGCTGATGCCAAGGGCAAAAAAATGCGCACCTTCCCGAATGAAATGATGCGCTTGCTGCTTGAAGACATTGGCTTTGGCGTACAGATCATGCCAATTAACGAAGTCTATCTTGCCATTCAGACCGGCGCCGTATTCGGGCAGGAAAATCCAATCGAAATGATTCATTCGATGAAGTTCTATGAAGTCGCGCCATATGTTGGGCTGACCCGTCACGTTTACAGTCCGCTTCCGCTGACTATCTCGGAAAAAACCTGGCAGAAATTTTCCCCGGCAGATCAGAAGGCGATTTCCAAAGCAGCCATTGAAGCGGGTGGCTGGAATCGAATTGAAGTCAAGGCCAACGAAGCAAGGCAACTGGCTGATATGGCCAGCAAGGGTGCCACGATCAATTCTCCGGACCTCCAGCCGTTCCGCAACGCAGTCAAACCGACTTATGAGAAGGCTAAGGTCAAATATGGTTCTGACGTTGACATTATCTTGGCTGAAGCCGCTGCAGTGCGAAAGGCTCTGCCAGTAAAGAAGTGATTTCTTTGCCTTTACTAAATGAGTTAATCCCCTGGCTATGCTGGGGGACTAATGGCATTCATGTTTTGTCCGGAGAAATACTATGAAATTTGTAGATAAGACCGTCATCCCTTCTGTCGGGCTAATCGGGAGAACCATCAGGACAGCGATAGGTAAGGAAGGAAGTCTGCCTAGTGAACGTTTCACCCTCGGTTTTAGTCACTTCAGCCCTGATCAGGGCGTATCCCCCCCACATGCTCACGCTGAAGAGGCGCTTATCGTACTCGATGCCAAGGGTTGCAAGCTTCACTACGGCCCATCTGAAGCGACCATGAATGATGAATTGCTTCTTGCACCAGGTATGGTGATCAGTGTCGGCGAGGGTGAATGGCACGCTTTCAAACTTGAGGCAGGTGGATTCGCTGATTTGATTTTCTTTTATGCGTCAGTAGATAATATACGTCCAGAGAATAGAGAAGGAATTGGTAAGTAACTCAAGCGCTGATTGGTGTTTTCAGGCGGGCGCCGGGCTAGGGTCCGTCGCATGCCTGTTTCTCGTTGAAAGGGAAAGTCGTGGTAATTGCTGAACACAGCGCTGACTTGAAAACACACGAATTGTTGCCGTGCGGACCGGTACAGGCATTGCCCATTC
>JAIFKU010000166.1 GCA_020049495.1 Accumulibacter sp. | reverse complement strand
AAATTCCTTACGTTCCATCATCATGCATATCGAGCAATTGACGCCGCTGCAAATCCTCGACTACGAGATGGCGACCGGCGCCCCCCATTTATACACATTCGATGACGATTTGAACCTCATCGAGAAGCGAATATTTGGCGTTCATGGTGAGGGAAGTTGCCCCTGAACCTTATAGGTAACACCAGGAAAAACTTCCATGTTGAATGGCAGCAAAGAAATGCCTCCGTTGACCTGGTGAGGCGATGCTCAATTCTCACGCAAGCGGCGAATATAGAAGGACTCGCCTTGATGCACCACCCGTCGCAACTCTCCCGTATCCAGCAGGTGCGCCACCACATTCATGTCCGCGTGGGCCTTATCCGCCAGGGTACGTACGGCGGATTCGCGCAACGGGTGAACGGCGGTGATGGCTAGAAGGTCGCGGCGCAGATCGCCGCTGAAAGCGAAGTCCTCGCCCTCGTAGCCGGTCAGCAATTCCACTTCGACGCCCTTGGCCAACAGGCTTTGGTAGGCGCGGGTCAGTACCAGCTCGTCAGGACCATGCACTCCTGCGACAGCGGGGGGGCGATGCGGAATCGCCAGGTAGGCGCGGTGGAGGCCAGCCTCGGAGAGGAAGCCACCGAGTGCCTCGATGGCCGCCTCACCGTCATTGATCCCCGCCAGTAACATGGTCTCGCTCACCAGCTTGCCGGAATATCTTTGGGCGAAAGCCCGGATACCGTCGAGGATGTCGGCCAGCTTCAAATTCTGGTGCGGTCGATTGACCTGTTGCCAGGTAACGTCGACGACGCTGTCCACCTTTAGGCTAACCCAGTCGGCCTGGCACAGGATAGCCTGCACATCTTCCCGCCAGATCAGGGTGGCATTAGAGATGACTGCGATCGGCAGTTTCAGGTCGCGCAGGCAGTCGATGGCTTCGCCCAGGTTGCTATCCAAAGTGGGTTCGCCGTCGGGGACGAAAGTCAGGTAGTCCACTGCCTCACCTCGGGCTCGCACAGCCTCCAGACGCTGCGCGACCTGGCGCCGAATTTCCTGCGGCGGGTAGAACGGGCGGGGGATGATTTCCTGGGCGTCCGTGGGGCCCACTTGGCAATAGATGCAGGAATAGCTGCAATGCTTGGGCGGGATGTTGTTGATCCCGAGGCTGTGGCCAAGGCGGCGGGATGGGACGGGTCCGAAGGCGATATCCATGAGGGTTCAGTGTCCGTAGTGAAAAATGGAGATGCTGGGCAGCACCGCTAGGGTCTGGCTGGTGACCGAGTGGGTTCCATTGCTCATCCCTGCCCCCTTCCGCCCCGGTGGCGTTGCCCAACGGAGCCGCCGCCGGAACCTCGTTGTGCGCAACGCTCGAAGGCTGGCAAGTGGCGCTTCTGGGAAGCATTCTGGAGATTGCGAAACACGGCGAGGATATCCGGGCGCTCCGTCGCCGCGAACAAACGGTCATACAGTTCGCCATTGGCGACCTCCGCGGCCACGCCGGCTTCGCAGGCCTCCTGCAGGCTGGCATAGCGTGGTGTCTTCCCCGGCCAGAGGTTGGCCGGGATAGGCAATCCATAGAGCATGTACAGGGAATGTAGCGCCTCGATGTGGCGCGCCTCGGCGTCGCGGATATTGCTGAACGGAGGTGCCGCGCCAAAGTCGGCTATCACCTGGTCGTACGTCGCCCAGGCGCCATATTCGTCGTCGAGTGCTTCGCCTAGTGCGTGAATCTCGTTCTTGGTCAGGTCAGTCATGGTTCAGTCTCCAAAGTGAATGCAGGAAGTTATTTCCCTGCTTGATCAGCGTACGAAGCGAAAGAAGGCAATGGTGCCGATACCAGCCAGTATCAGCAGTGTCTGGCTGGCCATCGCGCCAGCACCACTGCGGCGATGCAGTCCGGGCACCAGATCAGCGACGGCGATGTAGATGAAGCTGGCTGCCGAAATGGCCAACACGAACGGAATTGCTTGGGTTGCTTCGTCAAGCCAGTACCAACCCACCAGTACGCCGGGGAGAGTGCTTAGAGAGGAAATCAAGTTGTAGGTAAAGGCCTTGGCCTTGGACAGGCCACTATTCAGCAGGATGGCGAAATCGCCGAGTTCCTGGGGGATTTCGTGTGCGATGACCGCCAGCGCGGTGGCGATGCCCAGCGCCGGGGAGGTGAGAAAGGCAGCGGCGATGACCACGCCGTCGATGAAATTATGGAAGGTGTCGCCCAGCAAAATGAGGCTGCCGCCTACATGGCCGTGGGCCTCACAGTCCTGATCGTGGCAATGGCGCCAGATGATCAGCTTTTCCAGAACAAAGAAAGCGACGATGCCGGTCAGGACCGTGCCGGTAATGGTCAGTGGCGGAGTATTTTCCAGCGCCTTGGGCAACATGCCAAGGAAGGCTGCGCCCAGCAGGGTACCCGTGGCGTAGGACAGCAGGTAAGGCAGCCACCGCTGCCGCATGGTGTCCGTAGTCAGTAGCAGCAGAGCGGCGGCGCTCATGGCGCCGACGCTACCGAGGAAACCGAAAATGAGGGCCTGCCAAATTGGGCTCAAGGAGTAGACCTATTGTGTAAGACAGGATGCATAGGGATGCTTGCTCAGGGTGTTCACAAATTCATTCATACTCGGGCGCCCTTGCAGTCGGTGGGATTCTTCACGCCATGCGTGGTCTTGGCTTCGAGCTAGGATGCGGGTTCATTCAAGCGGGCTAAGGTGAGCAGCGCTATATTGGCAACTGTTTGGCGACAACATCACCCACGTGTCTGACAGTCGGTCTCGTTCTTGTCGATCTCGGAGAAGAACATGGGGGTCTTTGCAGTAGGATTTGTTTCATGGCTTGCTCTGCAAAGGTTGCGAAAAAATTGCGTCGTTACTCAAGGCGGTGATCGGCACAGCTTGACCATTTCCATGACCCTGCCCATGACCCTGCCCATGTTCGTGCCCATCATGCGCATCCGGCACCAGCTCGACCAAGCTACCAGCGAGCCAAGCGGCCACCGCCCGATCTGGATCGGTTTCCTCGGTGTGCACAGCGAAGATGCCTTTCAGTTTCAGGCGGTTTTGTAGGCCAGAGCCCAAGCTACCGCAGATCAGCACATTGACGCCATCGAGCGGATGTGGCGTAGCGTGATCGCTTTCGTGGAAGCTTTGTTCGATGGTCAGTTCCAGTAGGTACTTGGTTCTGACCTCACGGCCTGCCACTTCATAGACCCAGAACTTGCGACATTTACCGGCATGGCCGGTTATGGTCTTGCGGTTCTGGCTGGTGACGGCGATTTTAATATCTTGAACGGACGGTATCCCTTTTGACATGTCAGCTTTCCTTGTCGGTATTGTTGAGTGCGCATTCGCGTGCCTCGCGCAACATGCCGTTAAGCTCAGCAAGTGAAACGATGAGGCAGAAACTAAGTGTCCAGGTGACGTACCTCAGTGTCTGTTCGGTTCCGCACACAAGGGCAGTAAGGCCTCGATTAATTTCACGGTGCGGGTGCCCAGTGCCGGCAGCTTTATGATCAGCAACCCTACATTGCACATAAAAACATCATCAGGCCGTTCAGGGTCGTTATGAAAAGTTTGCTTAACGACCATTGGAAAGCTTTGCATAAGCGTCGTTTATTGCCTTTGATGAAGAAAACCCCTAAGCCGGTATTAACGGCCTGTTCGTATGGCGCACAATCCATTGACTACCCTGGCTGTGCAATTCGATGTGCATCGGTTTTAGTCACTCAAGCCAGTCCGCCACAACCCGACTCGTGCTGGCCTGCGTCCTGCATATGGCTCGAAACCCTTATGAAAAGTGACTTCCTAGCGACATAGCTCGAAGCTCTCCATGTCTGTTCGCGGGCACGCCAGGCTTGCCAACAGCATTCAACTCAAAGCAGACCCCGCACGCCAAATGACACTGTGTTACCCAGCGCACAGACGGGGGTGGAAGCCACTTGTAAGTTGGCGTCTTGGACCGGTTTGCCTGTAGCACCGGTTCTTCAACAAGTGCTGTGCATCGAGTCCGCTCGTAAAGCAGCCCTATCTTCTTGCATGGCCTCTTCGGGAAAACATCATGATTTCTCCAGAAACAAGTGCGGCACTTCCACCCGGAACCGTCACCGACACGACACGGCCACCCGGCACCCTTGGTCTGGGCTTGCTGGTAGCGCTGGTCGTTGGTTCGATCATCGGCAGCGGAATCTTCGGCTTGCCGCAGAACATGGCAGCAGGTGCCGGCGCAGGTGCGATCGTCATCGGCTGGTTGATCACCGGCATCGGCATGCTGATGCTGGCGCGGACCTACCAGATGCTGTCGGTGCGCAAACCCGATCTGGACAATGGTGTTTATGCCTATGCCCGAGCCCTGTCAGGCGAGTATGTCGGCTTCAACTCGGCCTGGGGCTATTGGGTCAGTGCATGGATCGGCAACGTCGGTTACCTGGTCGCCGCCTTCGCCGCGCTCGGCTATTTTTATCCGGCCTTCGGCGAAGGGAACACTCCGGCGGCGATCATTGGCGCCTCGGTTACGCTGTGGATCATCCACTTCCTGGTGCTGCGCGGAATCCAGGGCGCTGCGGCGCTCAACGCCGTGGTCACGCTGGCCAAGGTGGTGCCGCTGCTGCTGTTCATCATCCTGGTGGCGATGGCCTTCGAGGTCAGCACCTTCCGACTCGATTTCTGGGGCAGCGCCAAGCTGGGCTCGGTTCTTGACCAGGTCAGAAGCACGATGCTAGTGACGGTCTGGGTATTCATCGGCATCGAGGGCGCCAGCGTCTACTCGGCGCGCGCCCGCAAACGTGAAGACGTGGGCCGTGCCACGGTGATCGGCTTTCTGATCTGCCTGTTGCTACTGATGTCCGTCTCCTTGCTGTCGCTGGGTATCTTTGCGCAACCTGAACTGGCCGCACTGAAGAACCCGTCAATGGCTGGCGTACTCGAAAAGGCCGTTGGCACCTGGGGCGCCATACTGATCTACATCGGCCTCATCGTCTCGGTAGGCGGCGGTTTCCTGGCCTGGACGCTGCTTGCTGCCGAATCGCTGTTCACACCCGCCAGTGGCGGTGTAATGCCGGTCTGGCTCGCCAGGCAAAACGACAAAGGCGTGCCGGCCAACGCCATGTGGCTGACCAACGCCATGGTGCAGGCTTTCCTGATCCTGACGCTGGTCTCGAAGGCATCTTATCTGGCGCTGATCTCGCTATCCACGGCGATGATCCTCATCCCCTATCTATTCAGTGCTATATATGGCCTGTACGTAAGCAGGCGCGCCGAAGGCGAGAAAAGCGCACAAAAGCCGGGCGATACCCCGGTTGCCGCGCTGGCGGCAGTCTATTGCCTGTGGCTGCTCTATGCCGCCGGACTCAAATACCTGCTGCTCAGCGCCCTGCTCTACGCACCGGGGGCGGCGCTCTACCTGCTGGCCAAAAAGCAGCGCAAGGAACGCGCCTTCAGCGGCCGCGAGCGCGTAATCCTTGTGCTGCTGTTGCTGCTGGCGCTGCTCTCGGCCTACCTGCTGGCCACCGGTCGCCTGAGCCTGTAAGGCGCCAGGACCGCGCCATACTGATCATCAATTGTAAATAAGGAGAATGATATGACTGCCGAAAAAACTGCTCCCAAAGGTCTTTATTCCGAGGTCGGTCGCCTGCGCAAGGTGCTGGTCTGTCGCCCTGGACTGGCACAAAAACGCCTGACACCGGCCAACTGTCATGAACTGCTGTTCGACGACGTGCTTTGGGTGACGCAGGCGCGCAACGACCACGATGCCTTCACCACGGCGATGAGCGAACGGAGCATTGAGGTGCTTGAGTTGCACGACCTGCTGGCGACAACCGTCAGCGACCCGGTCGCTCGCAGCTGGCTGCTCGAGCGCAAGCTCGGCCCGGATTTCATCGACGCCGAGACGGCAGAGCAGTTGCGGCCATGGCTGGAAGCCTTGCCCCCGCTAAAACTTGCCGAGCATCTGATCGGCGGACTGGCGCGTGCCGAACTGCCGTTTGAACCTGAGGGCTTGCTCGGCCACTTCACGGCAGCGGCCGACCTGATCCTGCCGCCACTGCCCAATACGCTGTTCACCCGTGACAACAGTTGCTGGATCGGTGACGGGGTCGTGCTTTGTTCGATGTTCTGGCCAGCGCGCAGGCAGGAGACCCTGCTCATGACTGCCGTCTATCGCTTCCATCCCTCGTTCGCCGGCAAGGTCAAGGTTTGGTGGGGCGACCCGGATGCGGATCACGGGCTGGCTTCGCTTGAAGGCGGCGACGTCATGCCGCTGGGCAATGGCGTCGTGCTCGTTGGCATGGGTGAGCGCAGTTCACCGCAGGGCGTCAGTCAGCTGGCACGCAGGCTTTTCGCGCAGGGCGCGGCGACCCGGGTGCTGGCCGCGCAGATTCCTAAATCACGCGGGGCCATGCACATGGACACGGTGTTCAGCTTCTGCGATGCCGATCTGGTCACCGTATTCCCGGAGATGGTCGATGCCATCCGGGTGCACAGCCTGCGTCCCGGCAAACGCGAGGGCAGTCTGGATGTACGCACTGAAGCGAAGCCTTTCCTCGACGTGGTCGCCGAAGCGCTCGGCCTGCCCAAGCTACGTACCGTGCCCACGGGCGGTGACGCCTACGAGGCCGAACGCGAGCAATGGGACGATGGCAACAACCTGCTCGCCCTCGCCCCCGGTGTGGTCATGGCCTATAACCGCAATACCTACACCAACACCTTGCTGCGCAAGGCCGGGGTGGAGGTGATCACGATGCCGAGCAGTGAACTCGGCCGCGGCCGCGGCGGCAGCCATTGCATGTCGTGCCCGATCGAGCGCGACGCACTCTGAGCATGTCGCTGATCATTGCCTGAACCTCTCCGGGATCAACCCCATGAAAAACATAAGACTAGCTTTCGGCGCCTTGCTCATTGTCCTGAGCGGGTTATGGATGCTGGCCGACCCCCCGCTTTCAGCACCGTATCAGTTTTTTGCGCTGCGCTCGTCGCTCATCAACTATACCGGGATCATCGCCATCGGCATGATGAGCGTGGCCATGATCCTGGCGCTCAGACCGGTCTTCTTCGAGCCTTACCTGGGTGGCCTCGACAAGATGTACCGCTTGCACAAGTGGCTCGGCATCACCGGTCTGATCTTCGCCGTCATGCACTGGCTGTGGACGCAAGCGCCGAAATGGCTTGTCGCTCTTGGTTGGATCGAGCGGCACGAACGTCATGGCCGGTCGCCCGGGGAGACGACGGCCGTTCTCCGATTCTTTCAGGAGCAGCGAGGACTGGCAGAAGGATTTGGTGAATGGGCTTTTTACGCGGCTACCGTGCTGATCGTGCTGGCACTGGTCAAGTGGTTTCCTTATCGATACTTTTTCAAGACCCATCGTCTACTGGCCGTTGCCTACCTGTTTCTGGTTTTCCATTCCGTGATGCTGATGAATTCCAGTTACTGGGGTGAAGTCATCGCGCCGGTGATGGTGGTCCTGATGATCGCGGGCAGCATAGCCGCCCTGGGTATCCTGTTCAGGAAAACGGGGCACAACCGCCGAACGGTAGGGGTAGTAGACAATGTCATCTACCACAAGGATGTCCGGGTGCTCGAAGTCTCCATCAAGATCAAGGGCCGCTGGCCCAGTCACAAGGCCGGTCAATTCGCCTTCGTGTCCTTCGATGAGAATGAAGGGCCGCATCCTTTCACGATCACGACCCCGTGGTCCGGTGATGGTCGCATGCTCTTTGCCATCAAGGAACTCGGTGACTACACCAGAACGCTGCTGGGCAGCCTGAAAAGCGGTGATCCGGTCAAGGTCGAAGGCCCTTACGGCCAATTCAACTTCAGCAGCAACAAGCCACGCCAGATCTGGGTCGGCGGCGGCATCGGCATCACACCGTTCATCGCCCGCATGAAGAGTCTGGCGAAGCATCCGGACGGCAAGATCGTCGACCTGTTCTATAGCACCACGGTGAACAGTGAAGAAGTCATCGACAGTCTGCAGCGTGACGCTCAAGCGGCGAAGATCCAGTTGCATGTACTGGTGGCTGCGAGGGATGGCCTGTTGACTACCGAACGCATATGTCAGGCCGTTCCAAAATGGAGATCCAGCGACGTCTGGTTCTGCGGCCCCGGAAGATTTGGCCGGGATTTGCTCCGCGATTTTACTGACCGGGGACTGCCCTCTGACGACTTTCATCAGGAACTGTTCGACATGCGTTAGGCCGATAACGCCTGGCGTCGACAGCGACCTGAATAACTTTAACACCCAACAAAGGAAATTCCATGAGCTTCAACCTTCGCAATCGCAGCCTGCTCGACCTGAAGAGTTTTGAACCGCGCGACATCCGTTTCCTGCTCGACCTGGCCGCCGAACTGAAGCGCTCAAAGTATGCCGGCAACGAACATCCGCGCCTGAAAGGCAAGAATATCGCGCTGATCTTCGAGAAGGCGTCGACGCGTACCCGCTGCTCCTTCGAAGTCGCCGTGCACGACCAGGGCGGCCACCTGACCAACCTCGACTCGGCGGGCTCACAGATGGGCCACAAGGAGTCGCTCAAGGACACGGCGAGGGTACTGGGCCGGCTTTTCGACGGCATCGAGTACCGTGGATTTCACCAGAGCGTCGTTGAGGAAATTGCCCGTTTCTCGCATGTCCCGGTATGGAACGGCCTGACCGATGAAGCCCACCCGACGCAGATCCTGGCCGATCTGCTGACGATGGAGGAGTTCGGCGAAAAACCACTGCACGAACTATCGTTCTGCTATCTGGGCGACGCCAGTTTCAACATGGGATGCTCGCTGCTGGTCGGCGGCACCCAGATGGGCATGGATGTGCGCATCGCCGCTCCAGCGGACCTGCAGCCGCCGGCCGAACTGGTAGCCCAGATGCGCGAACTGGCGCTGACCACCGGGGCACGCATCAGTATCGAAACAGACCCGCTCAAGGCGGTCGCCGGCGCCGACTTTTTGTACACTGACGTCTGGGTGTCGATGGGCGAACCTGAAGCGGTGTGGAAACAGCGCATCGAGCAGCTGCTGCCCTACCAGGTGACGGCAAGCCTGATGCGGGCAAGCGGAAAACCGCGCACCCGCTTCATGCACTGCCTGCCGGCGTTCCACAACCTCGAAACCGAAGTCGGTCGCCAGGTGCATGAACGCCACGGCCTCAGCGAGCTTGAGGTTACCGACGAGGTGTTCGAGTCCGAAGCCTCGATTGTTTTCACCCAGGCCGAAAACCGCATGCATACCATCAAGGCCGTGCTGGTGGCGACACTGGCATGAAACTCGTTATCGCCCTCGGTGGCAACGCTCTGCTGCGCCGTGACCAGGCGCTGAGCGCCGACAATCAGTTGGAAAACATCCGTCGCGCCGCTGCCCAACTGGCGCGCGTAGCCGTCACGCATCAACTGGTCTTGACCCATGGCAACGGACCGCAGGTGGGCCTGCTGGCCCTGCAGTCCGCCGCCTATACGGCAGTGGAGAGCTACCCGCTTGACGTGCTCGGGGCGCAGACGGACGGCATGATCGGCTACCTGCTCGAACAGGAACTGGCCAACCTGCTGCCGGCTTCGCGCACAGTGACCACCTTGCTGACCCGCGTCGAGGTCGACGCCGACGATGCAGCCTTCGAACACCCCGCCAAGCCCATCGGTCCGGTGTATACACAAGCCGTGGCCGAGCATATCGCGGCAACCAAACACTGGGCGATGGCCGCAGATGGAACCGGTTTCCGGCGGGTGGTGGCTTCGCCGCTGCCGCTGCGCGTACTCGGCCTGGACCCGATCCGCTGGCTGCTTGAACGCGGCGCGCTGGTCATCGCCGCCGGCGGTGGCGGCATCCCGGTCGCCCGCGGCATCGATGGCCACAGCCTGCATGGTGTCGAGGCGGTGATTGACAAGGATCTTTGCAGCGGTCTGCTGGCGCACGAACTGGAAGCCGACTGCCTGATCATCGCCACCGACGTGAGCGGGGAACGCCTGAGCAACACGCACTGCACAAGGTGACACCGCAGGAACTGGCACGCCATGCCTTCCCGGCCGGATCAATGGGGCCAAAAGTTGAGGCCGCCTGCCGTTTTGCCCTGGCCACTGGAAGAAAAGCCATCATCGGCGCCCTGGACCAGATCGAGGAAATGCTCGCCGGACATGCCGGGACCGAGGTCAGCACACGTCCATGAACCGCCTTGCGAATTTTTGCAGCACCCCCTGCCTGCTGGCCATGACGACGGTGGCGATAGTTCTGTCCGGCTGCGCCTCGATGGCCCCGCCCAACAAACTGCCAGCTTTGCCGGTGTCCTCCGCTTATGCGCCAGCGTTCACGCAGGATGGCGCAAGTGTCGCGGCTATCGGCTGGCGCGACTATTTCACCGACCCGCAACTTCAAGCACTGATCC
>JAIFKU010000147.1 GCA_020049495.1 Accumulibacter sp. | reverse complement strand
AAAAAGCCCAACCTTGAGGGGCTGGGCTGATCGCTGAATTTACTGGTGGCCAGTCGCGGAATCGAACCACGGACACGCGGATTTTCAATCCAAGACACTGTCATATTTAATTCTTGGGTAGTGCGAAGAAACGTAACAATTTTCCTTCCTTTTTCCCTTTGCCCTTTCGGTCTCACCGAACCTGCTACCGAACCAAACTGCAGCATACGGGTTTGCGTAGCCGTTATATCAAATTGAATCAACCTGATGCGTATGCTGTCGCCGATCCTGGGACGAACTCTGTATGGCGGGGTGCCGAACCTGGCCGAACTTGCTCGGTTTTTGAGGGTGTCGCATTCTCCTGTTGTGACTGGTGGTTGTGCTGAGGCAACTGTAACTGATGCAGTGCCTTGCGGTCAGTGGGTATAATATGACGTCAGGCGGTTGTCGGCCAGAAGCAGACGAATGCCTACTCTTGGATTCAGTTATTCTCGATGCCTATTCAACATTGAAACCTGCCGGATGCAAGGATAAGAAGAATGAGTTTGGTTGCCGATCTGTCCAGAGTAAAGACTGAAGAAGATGTAAAAGACGCTTACATTAAGGCGCTTGGCCTCAAGAAATACAATAAGGGTCTGATCGACATTCAAACCGAAGAAATCTGGTTTGAGGCAAAGGGAGCTTACACGCCGCCGGTGCTGATGTTCGCTCAACTACTTTGCTACGTGCGCGAGGCTCGAAAAAAGGGCGAACACGTCCCGCCATTCCTTGCAGTGATCGATCGTGAAAAAGCAGCCATCATGGAAACAGCCAAGGCGCTTCCCATCTTGGCCGACAAATCCATCAAATGGCCCAAGTCAGGCTCGGCCGTGGACAAAACCGTGGCAGCGCAAGCCGCACCCTACATTGAAACGCACTTCGTCGTGTATCGCATCGAAAGCCACGAAAAAGAATTTATCTCCGTCGTCAAAAACGCTATCAAGGCAGGCAAACTGGTACGCACGCCTATCACGCCTGATAACCTGCGACAGGTGTTCGACAAATGGGTCGAGATGGTAGGGCGCGAACTCGAAGGCGTGGATAACGTGGATTACGCCCTGCTCTTTTTCGCGGACATCATGCACGACGGCAACAAGGCCGCCATCGCCAACCTGCCCGCGCGACTGCTGCACGAAGGCGATAGGCCGTTGTTCCTGCTGAATGGCAAGACCTATGAACTCGCGAGCGACAAGGGCTATCGCAATTTCTGGGCGATCTACCACCGTCCCCCCGAAGCGGAACACCGCGCCTACCTGCTGGAGCGGCGCGACAGCTTGCTGCCACTGAACGAGCGCAGCTTCAAAGGCGCTTTCTACACGCCGCTGCACATCGTGGACAAGGCGTATGACCTGCTCACGCAAACGCTTGGCAAGAACTGGCAGCAGAACTACATCGTCTGGGACATGTGTTGCGGCGTTGGCAATCTGGAAGTCAAGCACAGCAACCACCGCAACATCTACATGAGCACCCTGGACAAGGCCGACATTGATGTGATGACAGCCAGCCACACCTGCGTTGCCGCGACCAAATTCCAGTACGACTACCTGAATGACGATGTGACCGGTTCCGGCGAAATAGATTATTCGCTCACCAACAAAATGCCGAAAACTTTGACGCAAGCGATTGCCGACGCTACAGCGAAGAAAAAGGGCGCGAAAAAAATTCTGGTGCTGATGAATCCTCCATATGGCGAGGCAGGTAGCACAGACACGATTTCCGGCACCGGGCAGCACAAGACTGACGTTGCTACGACCAAGATCGCCGCAACCATGGATAACTTGGGATATGCAGCGCGTGAGTTGTTTGTGCAGTTTCTCGTGCGCATTCAACGCGAATTGCCTAATGCAACGGTGGCCTTCTTCAGCACACTCAAGTATGTCACTGCGCCAAATTTTGCAGAGTTCCGTGACCAATGGGCCGCCAAATATTCAGGTGGCTTCGCTGTGCATAGTCAGGCTTTTGATGGCCTAAAGGGCGATTTTCCGATTGGCTTCCTGGTGTGGGATACCAGCAAGAAAGAGCCTGTAGAGAGCATCATCACAAAAGTGCTCGATAAGGAAGGCTATTCTTTGGGCGAAAAAACCTTCTACCGGGAAATAGACCGGCAGCCGTTGAACGAGTGGATAGTGCGTCCTCGCTCGAATAATCAGGATGCTCTGCCGTTAAAAAATGCCATCACTCCGGCGACGGTTACGAAGGACTTGCGCGGAGACAAATGGGCCGATGGCGCAATCGGCAGCATGTTGGTGAACAGCAATATGCTGCAAAATGCCAGCACACTAACGGCGCTATTTTCGTCAGGATTTGGCAGTGCCGGGGCATTCTTTGTCACAAAAGACAATCTGTGGAAAGCGACCATCGTGTTCTCCGTGCGCCGCCTCATCAAACCGACCTGGCTGAATGACCGTGACCAGTTTCTGCAACCCACAGGCAAGCTGACTGAGGCGTTCAAATCCGATTGTCTGGTCTGGATGTTGTTCAATGGCTCCAATCTATCCGCCGGGGCCGATGGCCTGGAATGGAACGGGAAAAAGTGGTCGCTGGTGAATCACTTCATCCCTTTTACCGAAAAAGAAATCGGCGCGGCGGGCCGTTTCGAGTCTGATTTCATGTCGAACTACATTGCCAAACTCAAGCTCTCGCCAGAAGCCAAATCGGTACTGGACGAAGGCAGAAAGCTCTGGAAGCAATACCACGCGACACAGTTTGAGAAAAGAATACGCAACGAATTCAAGCTCAACCGACCCGATGCCGGCTGGTATCAAATACGAAAAGCGCTCGAAGCCAACAACGAAGCCAATGTAGTGGACTTTGAGCCGTTCAAGATGGCCTATGACACTCTGAGCTGTAAGCTGCGACCACTAGTGTTTGAGCTTGGTTTCTTGCGAGCATGAAACCAACGGAACAGTGCTTGACCTATGGAGAAGATTGACTAATCCAATCTTATACCTGCCATTCGATCATAGAAATAACGACGGTCTGCTTCGGGTCGGTGGCCGTCAGCAACCCCTGAAAACTGAGCGTCTCAAGTCAGCTTGCTGCAGCCAACTGATCACCCCAAGGCAAACCACCCGAACAAGCCATAACCTGCCTGTCCGGGCGACTGCTTCCTAAGCTGCCTTCGAGAACTCTAGGATCTGCGCTGACTGCATTTCCTTCTCGGTTACAACTATGGCCTCAGCGACGGCTTCCGGGGGCGCTGGCGGCGTTGTTGCTTGTTGCTTGGGTACGATGACCGAACCGAAGCTGGAAGCCTCCCTGAGAGCCTGCACAGACAGTTTCGCGTAGCGTTGGCTGACACGCGGATCACTGTGACCGAGCAGTACCTGGACGTCAAAGAGACTCCTACCGCTTGAAACGAGGAGTGAGGCGAACTGATGGCGCATGCTATGGATACGCATTTTGGTAATCCCTGCCGCCTTCCGCAGGCGATACCAGACACGGGTAATGGTCGTGAATGGTTTACCTGTGCTTGGGTTGGCAAAGATCGCCTCGACCCTCTTCTGCTTACCTGCCTCCGCCAAAACGAACATGGCTGACTCGTTCAGCGGAACTGACCGGGAACGCTTCGACTTGGCGTTAGTCGCCGGAATAGTCCAGAGTCCTTTTTCCATATCGACCTGCGCCCATGTGGCTTGCAACGCTTCGTTCAACCGTGCGCCCGTACTCAACAGAAACATCAAGATATTGCAGACGGGGCGATTTTCATCGGTGCGCAATACTTCGACCAGGCGCTTCAACTGTTCATCGTCGGCAACATCATGCAACTCGTTGTCGACCAACCGTAGCTTGATTCCCGTCAGAACGTTCTTTTCCAGGAATTCCCACTGCACCGCCAGATTGAGCACCCGACGAAGCAACTTGATATGGTGATCCTGGCTGGCCGGGCTTAACTTCTTCTCGGACAGTTCGTTCTGGAACTGCAGTACCTGATAGCGAGTGATTTCCGACAGCTTGGCCTCGCCGAACTTTTCCTTGATTCTGATCCGGTAGAGCTGATCATCACGTAACCACGAACGTTTGTGGATCTTGGCGTAGGGAAAATAATGGTCGGCCATGAAGGTGTCGAGGGTCATTTCTATTTTGTCCTCGGCAGGGGCTGTGCCTTGCTTACGTGCTAATGCATACTTTGCCTTAAGGACATTTGCATTTTTTCTTGCCTGCGATACGGACAGTTCCATAGTATTGCCCAAGTAGTCATATGTTGATTTTCTATCAAGCTTATCGCGCAGGCTCCAGGTTGGAACAGAGTTTGGTGTAGCACGAACTTCTATCGTTAATCCGCGAACTATTTTGTCCCTGTATTCGAATTTTTTAAGCCCGGCCGGAACAATCAATTGCGTGGCTATAAATGCAGGTGTGAACGTAACGATCATTGCAATGGTCCTCCTGTGGTTATTGGTAGTGTTGATTTCTGAAGTGCGGACCAATCGACATTCGAGAGGACCTCTCTATTGCGCACAGTACAACTCGCCGGAATATCCATCACCGGCAACGCATCAACGCTGTGGGCTTGCACATAGAGACGCTTGCCGCCCTTATATGGTTTTCCATTGCGAGTTTTTGCAAGAACAAGATGCCTGGGCAGCATGTCATGCTGGATGAAGAGTCGTATGCAGCGACCGAGTGCCTGCCTTGCGCCATTCGGTTGCATGTGCCAAACCTCGCAACCGATCATGGTCTCGGCAGACTGCCTTCTCGTCCAATCGATGTTGGCCCAGTTTTCATTGACGCGTTTCCACGCCAAAGCCATCGTTACTTTAAATACAAAGAACCCGCCTGGCCTATACAAGCCAAGAGTCCTGCCGTGCTTGTCGATACGCTCGACATATTTGATATTTTCAAACTTCATTTTTTTATCTCCAAAATTGTGCAGTTGAATGTGTTGCCGCTTTCCTGGCGGGTGGCCCAGACAAATGGTCTCGACTTGATCCCGTACGCTGATCGCTGTTCTTCCAGTTGGCGGAATGAGTGGTTTCAACGAGATGACGCGCTACGGTCTGCCTGAACCTCGGCCTCCAACTGGGCCGGGAGACGCGCAGCTTGGCTGCAGGCGAGGCGACCGGGATGGTGGCAATAGGGGAGTGACGGCGCGACCCCGCCACTGCCAGCGAAGGCAGGAGGTAGCCCGGCGTGGGAGTGCCATGCAGCAACTGGCCGCGCACAGACCCACGGCGTCCGTTCGCGCTGCCGTGCGCGGGAAAGCCTTGCCCCGTATGGAATTCGGGCGGTGCACGGCGCGCACGGACGTTTTCAAAAAAGTTGCGCGTTTTTTGCGCGGGGGAAAAACGCTCCAGGGACTTCACCCCTTGTGAATTTTTATAACTTTTTCTAAAAATGCCGAGTTGTCCGTGCGCCGGCCCGAAACCCATGCCAGGCAAGGCGAAGCGGTGAACAGCAGTCCGTGCGCGTGCCGTGCGCGCCGAGTACCCGACCGGGTTAGTCGCATGATTCTTCATAGCGACTCCATTCGATCATGCCGCCGATGTACTGCTGAAACTCCAGACGGGCCTGTTCGAGGCTGGGTACTTTGAGGCCACGATTGCGTCCAAAGCGTGACCCCTGCTGGTGCTTGGTTGCGCTCGGACAGAGTTGCGCCATCTCGCGCAGGACATCGATCGCGCCGGGTTTCTTGAACAAGCGCTTGCCCGCCAGTTCGCTCACGCCCTGGATAATGGCGCTGGTCATGATGAAATCTGACCATTCGCCTTCACCGGTAATGTCTCCGTTGTCGAGCGTATCGAACCACCAACGGGCAATCGGACTCAGGCTATGCAGCTTCTGTTCGATCAACTGCTGGGTTTCTGGCTTATGGCGGACGTTGAAGTTTGAAATATCCATTGCCAGTAAGTCATGCACCATGGCAGCGATTCCGCCGTTCTGCATCTCGGCTTCCAGTTTGTCCCAGTAACCAGTGTCGCCCTTATGCCCATCGGCCACTTTCAGCACGAAGTCACGACGATCATCGCGGTCGGTATGTTTGACGTGCTCGGCGTTGGTGGCGATGATGAAGCGGTGATAGGACTTGATTTGACGCGATGGCTGGTGCTTCTCGTTGATGTGAATGATCTCCTCGGTGACCAGCGACTTCAGAGCATCCGATGAAGCCCGGTCCCCGGCAAACAGGGCCTCGTCAAGGAAGACGATAAAGGTACGCTCCATATCGGCATTGAAGCTCCCGGTCACGTTGGCGGTTTTATAGACGTGCAGATAGGTGGACTGCCAGATCGCACGAACTATTCTTCCCAGCGTCCCTTTGCCGATCCCCTGACCACCGACGAGAATGAGCGTAACCCCCGGCTTTTCCCAAGGCTTCTGCAAGGCATGAGCAATGAAGCAGATCAGGTAGTCATAGTGCTTTGGGTTACCGTCGCAGATCACCTCAAGCAGGAAGGCCTTGATCAGCGGCCAACCCCCTGCCTTCGGCGAAATGGTCGGCCCGATCCAGAGATTCAAGAAACCGGGCGTTGTACTTGCCGGGTTGAACTCCAGACCGTCGTAACAGACCGTTTTTGGGTGGATGAAAAATATCTTGAGGACTTTGCCCGTATCGGCAGCCGGTTTCTCCTTGCGAAGGGTGCGCGCCATCAACAACGAGGCATCGCCACGGTTGTAAAAAACCAGTTTTTGCGCCGTACCCAAGCGCCCGAGCGCGACCGATCCCTGCTGGTCATGTACCCAGATCTTGCCGCCGATCTTGATTAGCCCATAACTCTTTTGCAGGTAGGCCAGCGCCGCTTGAAGTTGGGCGTGATCTTCAGCATCCGGCGCTGGTTCAGGGTTACGTTTCTCGATGTCGCCGGGCGCGTTTTTTGTCTGGATGTCTCCGGCAGCAGGAACAGCACCTTGCGGTGCCGCCCCCGTCTGGACATCAAGTTTGATGTCCGCTGGATTCATACGTCAAGATCCTCGCCGTCGTCACCGAGACCACTGGTTTGATCTGGCACATAAACCCAGCCCGCTTCTTTTGCGTGGAAGAAGATTGTGCCGAGAGTTACACGCTTTCCGGTGTAGGTGTCGGTGAGAAAACGCTTCCAGACATGATCAAAGAGTTGTTTCCCTGAATACCCATTGCTGCCAGGCGTGTTCCATTTCACTGAAGGAACGCCACAAAGATCACCACTACTCCAGCGTCTGGCTAGGCTGTATAACGCATCATGCATTTCTGGAAAGTAACGCGCTTCGTAAGCCATCGGCCCAATGCGGTGGAATTTCCAAGTTCTCTCATCGCAATCAGGCGGCAACGTTACCAGTGCTGATGTAAGCGACAGCATGTTTGGTGGCTCATGACCAAAATCATTCGGTAACGGCACCGGTACTGACGATACCGACTCAGGAACTTCGTTCGTCGCTGCAGTTTCCGATACGGTGCCAAACTTCACGACAGCCGCATCGATAGCATCGAGCATCACCGTGAGGTCGATATGCTCGTCTGATGCTGACAGCATGGTGACCTCACGCGCTGGTGCGTATTTGTTATTCAACGTACCTGGTACTCTTAGGACGCTCGCGATATCAGCGGTACGGGAAGGATCAGCGTGCAGGCCAATACATTTCATCAGCGCCTTGAGCTTTGCCGCGTAGGCCTGCCATTGATCACGGGTTAGAAGTTTGTCTAGCGTCCAATAGGAGTGGATGCCGCTGCCGCTTCTTACAATAAACGTCGGCTCTGGCAGGCCAGCTTTTGCACAAAATTCTTCTTGTGCCGCAATGGCCTCTTCTTCGGTCTCGTATCCTTTTCCGGATGCAGCCTTATCTGGCCCGACGTCAATATCTACCCAGAACGCCCATGCGCCGATGACGTTTATCGCTACACGGCTATCAGGGTTTTCGTAATCCGCACAGGCGAAATATGAATCCAGCCCCATTGCCGAGTACGCCAACGCGAAGCTGTGCGCCTCTGCTGCGCTCTTGACCGGTGTGTTCTTGAACTTGCCTGTGTGCCTATCAAGCGTGCCGATGAAATGTACGCTGTCAGGCGAACGCCAGATGGCTGGAAGGAGTTGATTCTGTGCAAGCTCTGATAGTTGCGTTTGATCTGAAACTAAGTTCTTTTGCATTTAGGTTACCTCATAAACGATTCACCGTTGCCGGCGAGCGGTTTGAAATGAGGAAACCCGAATCAATTACCGAGTTTCATGGCGAATAGGGTTGCTATCCGTCCTCTTGCTTTTGCGATGGCTGTATATGCCGTCGCTAGTTCCAATGATAGTGACTCATTGCGATTTTGCAACCTCTTCTTTTGCCTCGAATGTCTTGCCAGATGGTTGTTTTCAGGATTTTGCAAGCCAGAGTGCCATAATTCCAATGAAATATATTTTCTATGATTTTTGTACGTTCAGCTTGATGTTTTGAGTGAGTAAAGGCAGAGTGCCTTTCATAAGGATATTTCGATTTTGAAGTTGGTCAGGCAGTGTTGCGACCTTACAACACTGCACCCTCCAACTTGGTCACCTCGGGATATCTGCGGGTGCAACGGGGCTCGATAGCAGGGTCTGCGTCGGGGCACGCACCGGCAATTTCGGTGCTACGCTCGGCCTGTAAATTACGTGCGGAATAAGGAGTCTCAACGCAATACTGGCTATTGTCGAAAGTGCAGAGGTGTGTGTAACGTCCAGACCCGGCAACATACAGCCACCCTACAGGTAACGGATAATTGAGAAAAATGCCATTAGCAACAGCCACCAGAAGAAGAAAAACAGAATGATGCGCAGCGCCGAAAAAAGAATCGCCATGAAGTAGGCCATCAACGTGTCCATCTGCTGTCCTTTTCATTGATGTTGTATTTCTTATTCAGCTGTTTCAATTGTCTACGCAGCCGAAATGACTCCAGCATTAATGTGAGCGTCGATTCTCTGGGCTTGCCGTACATGTGCGTTCCGGCAACGAAACCGACTACTGCCGAGACGAATCTTTGGGATGGGCTTTTGCCGCGTGAACTCATGGTGAATTTCCTTTTGAATAATGGGCATGTTTTCCCGGCCAGCCCCTCCCCGAAACACAATCCGTAAAGACGAACTCAGGCCTCCGCGCAAAAGCGGATTGGTGAGCGATCGGATTGTTTTCGGAGAAGAGGTGCCGGAGGGATAATGCTGCTGGTGCTGCAGTTAGCGTTGCACTGACTCTAACTTGATTCAGTCCTGTCCCTGATGAGCAAGGTACGAGGCCATCGAAACCACGGCTGACGATAGTGATGCCTCATCCAGGTCATCGATGTAATCTTCATTCATGACCAGTTTAACGGCGTCCAGCAAGTAGCGTTCAATTTCCATTTGATACTCCTTTGGGTTAGTTGGAACGGTTGCGGAAAAGCAGATAAGCGATGCCGCCCGTCAAGGCCAGCACCAGAGTTGCCAGTGGGTACAGCATGGAAAGAATGGCGAGTCCGATGAAGGCATAGAGCCGCAATGCCTTGGTGATCAGACAGAGCGCCGTGAACACAGCAAGACCCGTGATAACTTCAAGCATGGGACGTAGGTGCTGCTGTCTTCGTGGGAACAACTGACTTCGTAGGTATGACTTTCTTTGGCGACTTCTTTACTTCCCCGCTTACCTTCACGGCGATATGCCCTGCGCCTTGGCCCATAGACGTTGACTGCAGGTGAGTCCCTGCCTCGATCAAGGCTTGAAGTTCCGCCCACAGCTCCGTCGGGGTATGACGGACATAACCCTCCTCGGTGCGGCGAAGCAATTGGGCGTGCAAAAGACACGCTATCGAAAAGAAACGGCTATTAACCGAGCGATGACGGAACAATAAATTGAAGGCATCGGCAGTAAACGATCCGTCTGCAGGTACATCGGCTAGTGCTTTCTCGATATCGGCCAGGGCCAGCCAGTTGGTATTGAATTTTCCATTGCCGGAGTTCTTCCAGAGCCGGAGAAAGATACGATCCGGACTGCTGGCCAGGTACCCTAGGTGGTATTCGAGTTGGCTCAGGCCGCTCAAGCTTTCAGCCGTCGCGATCTTGGCAACGCGAATATCAGGTAATTCAAGTGTGACTGCATTGGTTGTCATGCGATGTTCTCCTGTGTGAGTTGATGTAACGATGTGTATGTCATATAAGA
>JAIFKU010000145.1 GCA_020049495.1 Accumulibacter sp. | reverse complement strand
CGTTCTTTTGCGCGCCGAAGTAGATCAGCCCGTATTTTGCGACGTCAATCGGGCGCGACAGGATGTGCGAGGACATGTCGGCGACCAGCGGTACGTCGCCGGTCTGCGGCGTCCAGAAGATTTCGACGCCGCCGATGGTTTCGTTCGGCGTGTAATGCACGTAGGCGGCGTCCGGATCGAGTTTCCATGCGGATTGAGCCGGGGCGTAGGAGAAATTCTTGTCTTCCGACGAGGCGACGACATTGACGTCACCGTATTTCTTGGCTTCCTTGATGGCTTTCTTTGACCATTCGCCGGTGTTCAGATAATCGGCAGAGGCTTTGCCGCGCAGCAGGTTCATCGGAACCATGGCGAACTGGGTCGAGGCGCCGCCTTGCAGAAACAGCACCTTGTAGTTGGCCGGGATGCCTATCAACTCGCGCAGATCGGCCTCTGCTTCGGCCTGGATGCTCATGTACTCCTTGCCGCGATGCGACATTTCCATGACCGACATGCCGCAGCCGTGCCAATTGACGAGTTCGTCACGCGCCTGTTCGAGAACTTCCTGGGGGAGCGCCGCGGGTCCGGCGCTGAAGTTGAAAATTCGTTCCATGAGAAGTTTCCTTTCCGGGAAATGATAAAAGTGAAATGGCTGAATGAATGGGTAGCGCGAATAGTGAGGCTGCTTTCCTGAGTCTGGCAGCGCGAGACGTTCATTCTAGCGAAATTGGCCAGACAAGTGGAAACAGACCGGGAGTATGGCTGAAGCTGGAGGGTAGGCACGGCCAGAAAAAAATGAAAAGGCCCTGGAAAGCCAGGGCCGACGCGACTTCAGGGGCTGTCTGGTCCGCCTCAGGCGGTTTGTACGGGAATACTGTTTCCTGCCCTGACGATGCGGTTGCGCGAGTCGACATAAACCAGCGCCGGGGAATGCCCGGCGAGTTCGTTTTCGTCGTATTCGGCAAAGCTGGCAATGATCAGCAGATCTCCCGGCGCGGCGCGGCGGGCCGCCGAACCATTGACCGAAATGATGCCCGAGCCGCGTTCGCCGCGGATGGCATAGGTCGTGAAGCGTTCGCCGTTATTGATGTTCCAGATGTCGATCCGCTCGTATTCAAGAATATTCGCCGCATCAAGCAGGTCTTCATCGATCGCACACGAGCCCTCGTAGTGCAGTTCCACCTGGGTAGCGGTTACGCGGTGCAACTTGGACTTCAGCATCGTTCTCTGCATGGTATGTGGTATGGCAAGGTCAAATCGGGTTGGGGATGGGCATTCTAGACTCAAATATCTTCATGTCAAGCGTGCCGGATAATCCGCATTTCAAGGTTGTCGATGAGTCGCGGAACACCGAGCCGGCTGGCTGCCAGGACAACCAGTTCGGGGTTGCCGGGTTGCGGCGCTTGCAGATCGGCTTGCTGGCGCACGGCGACATAATCGGTTTTCCAGCCGTGGCTGTCGAGTTCGACAATGGCGGCCTGTTCAAGTTTCGGGAAATTCCGTTCGCCAGCGAGAACGGCAGCGCAAATCTTGCGCAATACGCCGTTCAACCGCGCTGCTTCGCTGCGCTCGGCGGGTGTCAGGTAGCCGTTGCGCGAGGAGAGGGCGAGGCCGTCTTCGGCGCGCACCGTCTCGCCGCCGACGATTTCAATCGGCAGCGCCAGTTGGCGGGTCATGTTGCGCAGCACCATCAACTGCTGGTAATCCTTCTTGCCAAAGATGGCGACCTGCGGTTGCACGATATTGAACAGCTTGAGCACGACCGTGGCGACACCGCGGAAATGACCAGGGCGGAATTGGCCTTCAAGCTGGTTCTGGATTTCCGGCGGGTCGACCTGGTAGTGCTGCGCTTCGGGGTAAAGATCGTTCTCGGTCGGTGCGAACAGGACATCGACGCCTGCCGCTTCGAGTTTTTCGCAATCGTCCTTGAAAGTGCGCGGGTATTTGTCGAAATCCTCGTTCGGCCCGAATTGCAGGCGATTGACAAAGATACTCGCGGCGACCGTGTCGCCGTGCTCGTGCGCCTGTGTCATCAGCGAAATATGGCCGGCATGCAGATTGCCCATGGTCGGGACGAAAACGATACGGCCACAGTTTTTCAGCGCGGCGCGCAGATCGGGGATGGCGGAATGTATTTGCATGCGTTTTGTACCTCTTTCGACGCAGAGATCGCAGAGACGCAGAGAGCGCAGAGAGAACTACAAATAAGATTTTCTCTGTGTACTCTGCGTCTCAGCGTCCTCTGCGTTTAAGGCGGTTAGGGGGTTAATAACAATGCTCGGAACCGGGGAAGCTGCCGTCCTTGACCGCCGCAACGTAGGCCGCGATGGCGGCTGAAATCGAAGTCTGACCGGCCATGAAGTTCCTGACGAAGCGCGCTTTCTTGCCGGACGTGACGTCGAGCATGTCATGCAACACCAGTACCTGCCCGGAACACTCCTTGCCTGCGCCGATG
This sequence comes from Accumulibacter sp., assembly GCA_020049495.1. GTDB lineage: Bacteria > Pseudomonadota > Gammaproteobacteria > Burkholderiales > Rhodocyclaceae > Propionivibrio. The sequence goes on along the minus strand of JAIFKU010000145.1, from coordinate 26,182 downwards.
CCAATGCTCGGGATGGCAAGCTGCCGAGTGGTTTCGGCGGCCACTGCGGCCGGGATGGCTTCGAGCACGATCAGTGCGGCACCGGCTTCCTGCTGTGCGAGGGCGTCGGCGACCAGTTTTACCGCACCGGAATCATCCTTGCCCTGGACGCGATAGCCGCCCAGCTGGTGCACGGATTGCGGGGTCAGTCCCACATGTGCGCATACTGGAATGCCACGGGACGTGAGAAAGCGCGTCGTCTCGGCCATGTCCGCACCGCCTTCGAGCTTGACCATCTGCGCGCCGGCCGTCATCAGCACGACGGCATGGCGGAAAGCCCGCTGCGGGCTTTCCTGGTAACTGCCGAAAGGCATGTCGGCAATGATCAGCGGGCGTTTGCAGCCGCGCGCCACGGCCCGGGTATGGTAGGCAATGTCGGCAATGCTCACCGGCAGCGTCGAATCGTGTCCCTGCAGTACCATGCCCAGCGTATCGCCAATCAGCAGGACATCGACGCCGGCCGCATCGCAAAGCTGGGCAAAGCTTGCATCGTAGCAGGTGAGCATGGCGATCTTTTCGCCGGCCGTCCGCATCCTGGACAGATCAAGATGCGTGAGACGGCGTGAAGCAGACTGTGCAGACATGGCTTAATCCCCCCGGTTGAAGTATTCGCGATGTCCGCGCATCGATTCGATGCGCTGGACGAGCAGTTGAAAGTCGTCGTCGTTGTCGACGAAGTTGAGATTCTCGGAGTTGACCACCATTACCGGCGCGGCGTCATAGCTGTGGAAAAAGCGTGTATAGCTTTCGCCGAGGAGGATCAGGTAATCGTCGCTGATCTTGCGTTCCATGTCGATACCCCGTTTGCGTACCCGGGCAACCAGTGTCTCGGGCCGGGCCTGCAGGTAGATGACCAGATCGGGGGCGACCGCACCCGGCCGCGAAACACGATCATAAATCTGGCGGTAGAGCTTGTATTCGTCGTCGCTCAAGGTCAGGCCGGCGAACAGCGGATCCTTCTCCAGCAGATAGTCGCCGACGATCGTGCGCGGGAAAAGCTCAGGTTGCGACAATTCGCGCAACTGGTCAAGGCGATGAAAGAGAAAGAAGAGCTGGGTCTGCAGGGCGTAGCGTTGCTGGTTCTGGTAGAAACGGGCCAGAAACGGGTTGGTCTCGGGTTGTTCGAGCAGCAATTCGGCGTCCAGATGTTCCCCGAGGCGGCGGGCCAGGCTGGTCTTGCCGACTCCGATCGGGCCTTCGACAACGATGTGGCGCGCTGATTCGAGCAGGTTCTTTTTCATGAAATAAGAAATGAATGAATTGTGCCAAGGATACACAGGGCGACCCATAGAGAGTCAAGTTTGCATGCCGGCCTGTTCATGCCGTCAGCCTTTCAATGTGCTGCATGCTGACCGCCGGCAGCCAGGCGGTGGCCAGACCGCGACCGGGGATGCGGCAATGTGGGGTGATTTCGAGCAGCGGGGCGAGCACGAAGGCGCGCAAATGCATACGCGGGTGCGGCAAACGGAGCTGTGGGCTGTCGATCACCTGTTCGTCGTAGAGCAACAAGTCGAGATCCAGCGTGCGCGGTGCATGATGGAAATCGCGGCGGCGACCGAACTGTTCTTCGACGGCGAACAGGGCGGCGAGCACCGCTTGCGGCGTGAGATTCGTTTCCAAGACCGCGACCGCATTGATGAAATCCGGCTGGCCGCGGATTCCGACCGGTACCGTGCGGTACAGCGATGAGGCGCGCAGCAGGCGCGATTGCGGGAGACCGGTGAGGGCTTGCAGGGCAGCGTGCAACTGGGCAACCGGATCGTCCAGATTGGCGCCGAGTGCGACATGGGCAAGGGGCATCGGAAGCTCGGTTTATTCCGCCGGGCCGTCGGCAGGTTTACGCTTGCGGCGTCGGCGTTTTTTCGTTTCGTCCGCTTTGGGCGGCAGCAGCATGGCGGCGCGGGCGTCGCCGTCGGCATTCATGAAATCGGTCCACCATTGCTCCAGTTCGCCATCGACCTCGCCCGATTCGGCGCGCAACAGCAGAAAGTCGTAACCGGCCCTGAAGCGCGGCTGCTCGAGCACACCGTAGGGACGCTTGCCCGAGCGCTGCTCGAAACGCGGCTGCAGGGCCCAGATGTCCTTGATGTCGCCGGCGATGCGGCGGGTGATGGCCAGCTTTTCGGCCTGCACGTCGAGCACCTCGTCCATGGCCAGGAAAAGGGCGGGCATGGCTCGCTCGCCAGTGGCCTTGATGCTTTCCCATTTGCTCAGCACTTCGTGCCAGAGCAGGGTGGCAAAGAGGAAGCCTGGCGATATGGGTTTGCCTTCGCGTACGCGGCGGTCGGTGTTTTCCAGCGCGAGCATGACAAAACGTTCGCCAAGGGGCTGGTCGAGGATCACGTCGAGCAGGGGCAGCAGGCCATGGTGCAGGCCCTCGGCACGCAACTGGGAAACGCATTTCACGGCAAAGCCGGAGGTCAGCAGCTTGAGCATTTCGTCAAACAGTCGCGACGGCGGTATGTTCTCGACCAGGCTGGCCATTTCACGGATCGGCCGGCTGGCCTCGGGGTCAATGACCAGGTTCAGTTTGGCCGCCAGGCGCACGGCGCGCAACATGCGCACAGGATCCTCGCGATAGCGGGTTTTCGGATCGCCGATCATGCGCAGGGTCTTCTGCTTCAAGTCGGCCAGGCCGTGGTGGTAGTCGATGATCGTCTCCGAACTCGGGTCAAAGTACAGCGCGTTGACCGTGAAATCGCGGCGCGCGGCATCTTCCCTTTCACTGCCAAAAACGTTATCGCGCAGCACCCGCCCCTGGTTGTCGGTATGTGCCTTGCTGCCGGAGTGTTCGTCGTGGTGACCGCGGAAGGTGGTGACTTCAATGGTCTCGGCGCCCATCAGCACATGCACGATCTGGAAACGACGGCCGATGATGCGCGAGCGGCGAAAGCATTGGCGCACCTGTTCCGGCGTGGCGCTGGTGGCGACGTCGTAGTCCTTGGGGATGATGCCGGCCAGCAGATCACGCACCGCGCCACCGACGACATATGCCTTGTAGCCCTGTTGTTGCAGGGTTTCGACGGTACGCCGGCTGCCGCTGCTGATGTCGTCACGGCGGATGCCGTGCTTGCTGACGCCGATGACGGCGGGCTCGCCGGCGACGCCCGGCGTCTTGCGTCCGAAGACGCGGGATATGAATTTGCGAATCATCGCTCGTTTCTTGTTATGTTCTGGTCTGGCAACAGGGTGCCATGATAACGGATTGTTTTCAGAAAATCAGGCGCTTATGGATTAGTCATGCAGTTTCAGGATGGCCCACCCGGCGGCCTCGGCATGGGCGCGCAAGGTACTGTCCGGATCGACGGCCACCGGGTCGCTGACCAGTGACATCAGCGGCAGGTCGTTGAGTGAATCGCTGTAGAACCAGATGCGCTCGAAATTGCCCCACCACAGCCCCATCGATTCGAGCCAGTCTTCGACGCGGCTGACCTTGCCTTCGCGGAAGGACGGTATGCCACGCGGCTTGCCGGTGAACTGGCCGTTTTCCTGTGCGGCGATGGTGGCGATCAGGTGCGGAATGTCGAATTCGCGGCAGATCGGGCCGGTAACGAAGCTGTTGGTGGCGGTCACGAGGGCACACAGGTCACCGTTGTCCTGATGGCGTTTGACCAGGTCGCGCGCCTTCGGCTTGAGCATCGACCGGATGCGGGTGGCCATGAATTCGGCGTGCCAGGCGTCCAACTCGGCGCGTGAATGCTGCGCCAGTGGCTGCATCTGAAAATCGAGAAATGCGTCGATGTCCAGCGTGCCGGCCTTGTACTGAGCGAAGAATTCGTTGTTGCGTTGTTCGAAGAGGTCGCGATCGAGAACGCCTTTGTCGATCAGATGCAATGTCCATTCATAGTCGCTGTCGCCGGAGAGCAGAGTGTAGTCGAGGTCGAACAGGGCGAGGTGCATGCTTGGCTTTCGCGTAGGTCAAAAATTGAGTGGAGTTTGCAGGACTTCGCGCAGTAACGGCAGGGTGATCGCCCGCTTGTGCTCCAGCGAGTAACGGTCGAGCGCCGCGAGGAAAGCGCTCAGGCTGCGCATGTCGCGCGGCGCACGACTGATCAGATAATCGAGGGCCTCGGGTGGCAGCCGTATTCCGCGCGCCGTGGCCTGGGTCATCAGCGCCTCGATTTTCTCGCCATCGGTCAGGGCGTGCAGACGGTAGATCAGGCCGGAAGCGAGTCGCGTGCGCAGGTCCTCGCGCAACAGCAGTTGCCGCGGTGGCTGGCCTGCGGCGGTCAGCAGGCGTCCGGCGCAGGCGCGCAGACGGTTGAAAAGATTGAACAGGGCAATCTGCCCGTGTTCGCTCAGCGCTTCGACGTTATCCACTGCGTGTAGGCTAATGGTTTCGTCGATATCCAGCAGATCCGGGTTGGCTGAGGCGTCACTGTAGTGCGCAGCACTGGCGCGCAGCAGATGGGTCTTGCCGGCCCCGGCCTCGCCCCACAGCAATAGCGAGGGCTCACGGCTGTCCGGCGCGAGCCAGGCGGCAAATCCGGTCAGCGTTTCAGCATTGCCGCCGGCAACGAAGTTATCGAGACAGGGCGGGGCTTCCGGCAGGAGGTCAAGGAGCAGTTGGCGCATGGGGAAGATGCCGCTCGAAACGGTGCGAGCAGCACGCGAGAGGTCTATTTCGGATAAAATTCCGACTTTTGCAGATGAAGTCGCGCATTTTACCACTACCGCGCCTTTGCAAGCCTCGTTCGGGACGATATTCAAGATGACTGAGCAATCGCAGCAATCCCTTTCCTACCGTGATGCCGGCGTTGATATCAGTGCGGGTGACGAACTGGTCGAACGCATCAAGCCGTTTGCCAGGAAAACCCTGCGCGAAGGCGTGCTCAGCGGACTGGGCGGTTTTGGCGCGCTGTTCGAGGTGCCCAAGCGTTATCGCGAACCGGTGCTGGTATCCGGCACCGATGGCGTGGGCACCAAGCTCAAGCTGGCTTTCGACCTCAAGCGTCATGATACGGTCGGCATCGACCTCGTGGCCATGAGCGTCAATGACGTGCTGGTGCAGGGTGCCGAACCGCTGTTCTTCCTCGATTATTTTGCCTGCGGCAAGCTCGATATCGAGACGGCAGCCAGTGTCATCAAGGGTATTGCGCAGGGCTGCGAATACGCCGGTTGTGCGCTGATCGGCGGTGAAACGGCCGAAATGCCGGGCATGTACCCGGAAGGTGAATACGATCTGGCGGGTTTTGCCGTCGGCGTCGTCGAAAAATCGGCCATCATCACCGGCCAGAGCATCGCACCGGGCGACGTCGTGCTCGGTCTGCTCTCTTCCGGCGCTCATTCGAACGGCTATTCGCTGGTGCGCAAGATCATCGCGCGCTCGAATCCCGACCTCGATGCCCCGTTTGACGGCGACAAATCGCTGGCCGACGCTATCATGGCGCCGACGCGCATTTACGTGAAGCCGATGCTGGCGCTGATGGCCGCGCTGCCGGTTAAGGGCATGGCACACATTACCGGTGGCGGCATCACCGAAAACGTCCCGCGCGTACTGCCCGAGGCGGTCAAGGCAGTCATCGATCAGTCCAGCTGGCAGCGCCCCAGACTCTTCCGGTGGCTGCAGAGCGAGGGCAGCGTCGTCGAAAGCGAAATGCACCGCGTGTTCAATTGCGGTATCGGCATGGTCGTCATCGTTGCTCGTGAGCATGTGCTGCAGGCACTGCACCTGTTGCATGCGGCCGGTGAAAAAGCGCTTGAAATCGGCCGTATCGAAGCGCGCTGCGACGGCGAAGCGCGGACGATCGTCGTCTGAGCCGCGTTGCCCGGAATTCAGATTGCGAAGTTGATCGCCGAAAACCGGGAACTGGCGCGGCGACACCGCGTCAGGCGGGTGTCGAGCAGTACCGGCAGTTTTGTTTTCCGGCGTTCTTCTTTCCGGCGCTCGGTTCCGCCGGCTTGTCCATCGCCTTGCCCCTGACTGCCGCGTCGATGCCGTCGAGGTTCAACGCGTTCGGTGCTTTCCCCGGTTGATCCTCGGTCCTCGGCAAAAAGCCGCCATTGTTCCGGCAAATAATCCGGGAGGGAGGCACGGAGTCTGGCCGAACCGTCGACCGGCGTTGCCTTGTTCCCTTCGGCAAACACTTTGTTCTCGTTCTCGCCAAGATAAAACGACAGGTCCGGCATTGGTATTCTCATCACCATTTCCTGTGGGTAGCAGGGGTAGTGATTGATTTATCGGCGTTTTTTCTGAAAACTTGAGCGTCGTCAAAGCAGAGTGCTCATTTGCCCCATAAGCACTCCCCCTCGATACCTGCAGTCGCTGCATGGCTGTGTGCCGCCCCTGGGCAATCAGTCATTGACGGGCAGGGCGTTGCCGAGGATACTTTTGCCGCGCGGTTGAATGGAGTGCATCGGGATCGGCGCATGGGAGTGCGCCGTGATCTGCCCTGCAAGGATGCCATCGATTTCGCCCGCCTGATCACAATACCAAAAAGGGAGACCGATTCATGTCCTTCGTATCCTTGCTGCTGACCCTGCTGCCGATCGTCATCATCCTGTGCCTGCTGATTGTCTGGAAACAGCCGGCCGATGTCAGCGGCATCATCGGCTGGCTGGCCATCTCGCTGATTGCCCTGTTCGCCTTCCAGACCAGTATCGAAGTCATCCTGCGGTCGACGGCGGCGGGATTCATCCGCTCGTTCTCGGTTTCGCTGATCGTCGCCATGTCGCTGCTGCAGATGGCATACATGGAAAAGACCGGTGCGCTCAGGCGCATCATCATCTTCATCAAGACCATTGCCTGCGAGAACCGTGCCGTACAGATCATGATGATCAACATCGGTTTCGGTACGCTGATGGTGGCCGTCGGCGCCACGCCGGTATCGCTGCTGCCGCCCATCCTGGTGGCCATGGGCTACTCGACTTACGTGGCGATTGCGCTGCCGGCCATCGGTTACGACGCGTTGTGCACCTACGCCCTGCTCGGTGCGCCGATTGTGGTGTTTGTCGACGTGGCCAATGGCTTTCTCGGCAAGGGAAATGAAATCACGCTTTCACAGGCGGGAATGGTGTTCTTCATGTTCCTGCCCATCGTGTCGACGCTGATCGGCGTCTGCATGCTGTGGATTGTCGGCAAGTGGGACGCCCTGCGCGAGGGATGGCTTCCCTGCCTGGTCACCGGTGCTGTGATCGGCGTCGTCTCCAGCATCACCAACCGCTATGACAACCTCGTCGTCCTCACCGGTGTGCTATGCGGCCTGGCTGTGATTGCGGCGATGGTCATCTACCTGCGGGTCACTGGGAAAAAACTGATCGACAGGAGTCGCCTGACGAAAGAAGAACTGGCTTATGAGCAGAGCTATCCGCTCTGGCGGGCATTGTCGCCGTGGGTCATTCTGGTGCTGCTGATTCTAGCGCTCAATGTGCCCAAGGATGTGTTCAATTTCCTCTATCGCGAGCTTCGCCTGCCGATCAACGGCCTGACGGCCAACGGCGCGCCGCTTGAAACACGGGCGCTGTGGCAGGCCTATACGTGGATTCTGGCCAGCATTCTGCTTTCACTCCCGTTCATCCGCCCGAGCGGTGCACAGGTTCGCGAGTCGCTGAACGTGTGGCTCAAGCGCGCACCGCGCCCGGTCTTCTCGGCGGCCATCTTCTTTGCCATCGGCGAGATTATGAACATGGCCGGATACAGCATGGAGACGAAAGGCTTTGCCGTACCGAGCATGGTCAAGGTGCTGGCCGATTACTCGGCACTGTTCTTTTCCGACGCCTACGGGATGGTGGTTGCTTTCATCGGCCTTTTCGGCGGCTTCATCACCGGCAGCGAGGCGTCGACGATAGCCATGTTTGGCAAGTACACCCTGGCCACAGCCAGGAATCTGAACATGGATACGTACGGGCTGATCCTGATCATGGCCGGGCTGGCGTTCGGTGGCGGACTGGCCAGCGTGATTTCTCCGGCCAAGCTGCAGAACGCCGCCGCATCGATCGACAAGCTCGGTGCCGAGAATCAGGTGATCCGCGTGGCGTTTGTCTTTTCGCTGCTGCTGACCCTGGTGACCTCGCTGTTTGTGCTGCTGTTCCTCTGGCTGAGGTTTTTATAATCTGGCTTTTCCCGCGTGCTGGGCTATAGTGAAACTGTGCTGTGATCTGCGGGAATCCGGCACGTTGTTGCAGCACCAGCCGCATTCTTTGGGGACTTTATGGTTCTTTGTTCCAATCGCTCTTTAAAGATGATCGTGTAGCAACCATAACGGCGAATAGCCGATCACTCTGGCCTGGTGTGCCGGGGTCGTAGTCTCGAAAGCCCATGCAACTCAAAGCATGGGCTTTTTTGTTTCAAACTGAGCTAAAGTGTAGTTACACAATCGATTAAGGCTTGCTAACTGGCCCAGAATGAAGGACGAGAATAAGCGCATTCCTCTGGACGACCGGGTTCGTCTGATCCGCATTGAGACGTTCTTCAAAAACGCCAGTTGGAATCCCTTGAGCCTGATGGGCGTGGGCGTGGTATCCGCTCTGGTTCTGCGTGCCTCCGGGGTTTCCGGAGGTCGTCTGCTCGTCTGGCTTGCCCTGCTGATCGTGGTCTGCATGAGTACGATTCTGTTTGAGCGTCACGTCAAGCAGACTGGCCTGTCGCAGGGCAACGCTGATCGGCTGTTTCGTGTCCGTACTTTTCTCGGCTACATGGCTTGCGCACTGTACGGCGGTACCGTTATTTTCCTGTTCGGGCTGGAAACGGGGCCGGCACACACTTTCGTTTTTTTCATCACCTCTTCACTCGTCGTGGTCGGTTACATGGCCTATCCCACGGCTTTCCCCTATTGCGTGACGGTGAATGCGATCACCCTGCTGCCGTTCATCGCGTTCTGCTTTTATCACTACTTCGCCCGCGGCGACTCATTTCTGTTAATGATGGGTCTGTCGGCCATGCTCTGGCAACTCATCGTGGTCGGCAAAGCCCTGCAAGTGTCACGTTCGGCCATTGGCGAGATAAAGGCCAGTGAGCGTCTGCGCGATGAAATGGCCGAACGCAAATCAAGCGAAGAAGCGTTGAGAGTCAGCGAGGATCAGTCACAGCAACTCGCCTCGATGCTGCGGTTGATGTGCGACAACGTGCCTGACATGATCTGGGCCAAGGATCTTGAGGGTCGCTATACCTTTGTCAACAAGACGCTCTGTGAAAAACTGCTCGGTAGCGCCAGCACCGAAGAGCCTCTGGGCAAGACCTTTGACTTCTTCGCGCAGCGCGAACGCGAGCGTCATCCGGACGATCCGGAGTGGCATACCTTCGGGCAATACGCGCAGGATGTCGACCGGCATACGCTCAGTCGTGAAGATCCGACCATCTTCGAAGAGTCGGGTAGTGTGCGCGGCAGCTCTGTGTTTCTCGACGTGCATCAGGCCCGTTTCATCAACGCCCGTGGCGAGGTGATCGGCACCGTAGGTAGCGCGCGCGACATTACCGAGCGCAAGGCGTCCGAAGCGCTGGTACAGCACCTGGCGCACCACGACGTGCTGACCGACTTGCCCAATCGCATCCTGCTCACCGACCGCCTGCGCCAGGCGCTTGCCCAGGCGCGCCGTGACAAGGGGATGTTGGCTGTGCTGTTCATCGACCTGGACCGGCTCAAGCCGGTCAATGACACGCTCGGCCATGATATCGGCGACCTGCTGCTGAAGGAGGTGGCGGTCCGTCTGCGTGAGGCCGTGACGCGGCAGTCCGATACGGTGTCACGCCTCGGCGGCGATGAGTTCGTGATTCTCTTGCAGCGCATCAACAAAGAGCAGGATGCCGCCGCTGTCGCCGAAAAGATTCTCTTTGCGCTCAACCAGCCATTCATCATCTGTCGGCATACGATCAGTATTTCCGCGTGTATCGGCATTGCCATCTTCCCTGAGCACGGCGGCGAGGTGAGTCAACTGCTGAAAAATGCCGATACGGCCATGTATGCTGCCAAGAACTCCGGACGCAATGCCTTCCGGTTTTTTGCCGAAACGCTGCCTTCTTCCCAGGGCGATTTGCCCTTTATCTAAACGAAAGCTTGGCTCACCCTTGTGGCGATGCGTTCGAGCAGGTCGGGCGCCAGACAATCGAATGCTTCAGGCTTGAGGGTATTGGTCAGCCAGGTAATCTGCCGTTTGGCCAACTGGCGGGTGGCGTAGATTCCCCGGTCGCGCATTTCGCTGCGTGGCGCGCTGCCGTCCTGTGCTTCCCATACCTGCCGGTAGCCGACGCAGCGCATCGACGGCAGATCGGGGCTGAGCCGGTATTTGCCGCGCAGCATCGTTACTTCGTCCTCCAGCCCGGCCTTGAGCATGGCGTCAAAACGCCCGGCGATGCGCGCGTGCAGCACGCTGCGATCGGACGGCAGCAGGCCGAGGCAGAGGAAGGCGTAAGCCGGCGCCTCGATCCGGCCTGCGCCGAGCAGCACCGACAACGGCCGGCCTGACAGGCGAAAAACCTCGAGCGCGCGCTGGATGCGCTGCGCATCGGTCGGATGCAGGCGGGCGGCGGTTTCCGGGTCGACCGTCGCCAACTCGGCATGGATCGCCGGCCAGCCCTGGGCATTGGCCTGCGAGTCAATAAGCGCGCGGGTTTCGGGGCAGGCCTGCGGCAGTTCGGCGAGTCCCTGGAGGAGAGCCTTGAAGTAGAGCATGGTGCCGCCGACAAGCAGCGGTACTTTCCCGCGTGCCGTCATGTCGGCCATCAGGCTTAGCGCGTCAGCGCGGAAACGGGCGGCTGAATAGGCTTCTTCGGGGCTGATCAGGTCGATCAGGTGGTGCGGATACCGGGCCAGCGTCGCGGCGTCGGGCTTGGCCGTGCCGATGTCCATGTCGCGGAAAACCTGCGCCGAGTCGACGCTGATCAACTCGACCGGAAAACGGTCCATCAACTCCATGGCCACGGCGGTTTTGCCGCTGGCCGTGGGGCCCATCAACAGGATGGCCGGTGCGAGTTTCATCAATAGAACCTTGAATCAAAACAAAGAGAACACGGAGGGCACGGAGAAAAACTGCAAAGAAGCCCAGATTATTCTGAAGGTGGTGTGGTTATCAATGTCAGCACGCGAACATAAAGTTCTATGACGGCTTTGCGGCAGTGAAATTTCTTGGTTGGCTGTCCCTTGGCGACCCATTGCTGTCATTCGAGCTTTTGGAAAGTGGACGTTCAACGTAGAAGTCACCTGTGCTGCGCGGCTTTATCGAGCAGCGTCCGGTGGACTGCCGGGTTGGGCACTTTTCGCGCGGTCTTGGAATGCAAGGGTAACGGTATGCATGTCGGCTCACAAGGAGGCAAATGCTAGAAGCAGGAGAAACCGGTCACGATGCTGACTCTCTCGACTTTCGAAGGCGGGCCAAATAGCTCTTCGAGATCTTTCAAAAGTATCGGAAATCCGAAGACGCGCTTGCCATCCGCGGTTCTCAAGACTTCCTTGAATGCCCAGCCACAAGCACCGAGTTCAAGCTCTGTTGCACTATGCCTGAACGACATATATTCGTGTCGGCCGACCAATGCGCCCAACGTAAAGGAGGGATGCCATACGGCGTAATCGCTCTCGCCTGTTTTGGAGATCTCCAGACCATGAAGCGCCAACATCGGCGATTGCGTCTCTTGCGATCTTACCCAAACGCCATCGGGCATACGGATTTCAAAGGGTGGCGCCCTCCTGAGGCCGACCCACAGTTTATGGACAGGATTTTCTGGGCTACCGGCGTACCGCCATGCGCTAGCCACCATCGCGCCTTCCTTGCCGTATGTGTAACGTTCCGCGTACTGCGGGAGCGCACAGCCACTGGTGACGATTGACCAGATCAGCAGCCATATGAAGAGTGGCAGTCGCTTCATCGCACGCTTCCGGATATACATGGTTGAATGTTGTTTGCATAACTTATCGCGGCGACTGGATTGCCAGCTGTCAGATTCGGCCATGGCGATTAGGACCTCGGTCTATGACGCGCGGAAAGCTGTTTTTTGTCCATGACTATCAGTCACTTGGAATTCTTTCTGTCAGTATAACAACTCCAATATGCCGGACACCAGTGGATTGTTTCCTAAGCTGGACGGCGTTTACCCGAGACAGGCGGCCACCAACGGCCGCTTTCCAGCGATGGCCCGAAGGTCCGTTTTTGGCCGGCTGCTGCAGTTGCCGAATATCTGCTCTGGAGCAGCAGGAATCAGGATACACACTTTGCTGGTTTCGCGCATCCGTCATCCCAAGACAATCGCATGTTAAGACCTGCCAAGGCAAGCATGGAAAAGACCATGCACACATTGGCCGCTCTAATCAGCCAAGGTCGGTTCAGGCGACTACTCACCGAAGAATCCGGATTGCCAATGGATTCCGCTTGGTCCAGCTCCATGTGCTCGGCGTTCTCCGTGATGACTGTTTTTTGTCATCAGCGGGGAAAGGGTCGCATTGTTTTTCTGTAGAAATTAATGCGACCCCTTTGATTGTGATCCGATTGCGGGCAACCAATGATGCTCAGCGTTTTGGTTCCCATCCGCACGCATCCTCTTTTTTGGCGCGACGCAAATCATTAGCGCAGCCGATGCACCCGAGGTCTTAGCGAATTTCGACCACGGCCTCACCGGCGGCTAACATGTCGCGCAGCGTCGGCATTATTCTCGAGAACGCTTCCAGCAACGCCGCCTTCCGACAATTGCCAAGACGGACCCATATAACCTGGGGTGGAATGCTGCCCTGCCTATTGGATAGCGCCAGAAAATCTTCGTCCTTGGTGATGATGGTGATGCCACGATCTTTGGCGTACTGCCAGATCACTGTATCTTCCACCGCTCCCATTCCGATATCCTGCACATGGGTACATTCCCAACCATTGGCAGCAAGGTAACGAGCTAGCGCCAGTGGCAATTGATTGTCGACTAATAGTGTCATGCAGCAATCAGGATGGCATGGTCCGCTTGAGTCGCTGCGTATTCGAGCGTAGCAAATATGTCATCCTCTTCGAGGATCGGGTAATCTTCAAGAATTTCCTGATGGGAAGCACCCGAGCTAAGTAGCCCCAGAATATCCGTGACGCGAATACGCATGCCTCGAATGCACGGGCGCCCACCACATTTACTGGGTTCGATAGTAATTCGATCAAGCAGACTAGATTTCATGATCCATCCAAACGTAGTAGTAGCAAGCTTATAAGTATGTCGGTTGAACACTTGATTGGCAACAAAAAGTGGTCCGCACCAAAACGGTGCTGGCCACTTGGCTAATAGTTCCGTGTGCTCGGCGTTCTCCGTGATGACTGTTTTTTGTCATCGACCGCGCAGGAAAAGGCGATCGAGTTCGGCCAGCGACAACTGTGTCCACGTTGGCCGGCCGTGGTTGCACTGGTCGGCGCGTTCGGTTTCTTCCATCTGGCGCAGCAGGGCATTCATTTCCGGCAGGGAGAGGAGGCGCCGGGCGCGGACCGCGCCGTGACAGGCCATGGTCGCCAGCAATTCGTTGCGCCTGGCGGCCAGCAGTTGCGTCACACCGTGTTCGCGCAGTTCGGCGAGCAGTGCCCGCGCCAGAACCGCCGGATCGGCGGCCTGCAGCAGCGCCGGAACACCGCGCACGACCAGTTGTGCCGGCCCCATCGGGGCAACGTCGAAGCCCAGTTCGTGCAGGGCCTCGGCGTGCTCTTCGCTGGCCGCCACGTCAAGCGCATCGGCAGCGAATACGGCCGGGATGAGCAGCGCCTGCGTTGCCACCTGCCGGCTGTCGAGCGCCGTCTTGAGCTTTTCGTAGAGGATGCGTTCGTGCGCCGCGTGCATGTCGATGACAACCAGTCCCTGTGCGTTCTGGGCCAGGATGTAGATGCCGTGTAGTTGCGCCAGGGCGTAGCCCAGCGGAGGTATGTCGCCCGTCGCTGGCATGGGTCCTGAAACGGAAGCCGCTTGTGCCGACTGGCTGAAGGAATAATAGGCGCTGGTGGCGGCTTCGGCGACGCGCAGGGATTCCTGACGCGGCGCCCAGTTGCCGAAACTCGGGCGGGTCGTTTCAAAGGCCGGAGGCGGTATTCCGGGAATCGCTGTGCCTGGAACGTCGGATTCAGCACTCAGCGAACCTGACAAGGTCCGTTGCACGGCGTGAAAGACGAACTGGTGCACGGCGCGACTGTCGCGGAAGCGAACTTCGGTCTTGGCCGGATGCACATTGGCGTCGACGCTCGCCGGATCGATTTCGAGAAACAGGCAATAGGCCGGGTAGCGGCTGCCGTGCAGCATGTCCTGGTAGGCCTCGCGCAGCGCATGACTGAGCAGTTTGTCGCGCACGAAACGACCATTGACGTAGCAGTACTGGGCATCGCTGCGTGCCCGCGAATGCGCGGGCAGGGCGCAGTGGCCGAAGACGCGGAGCGGCCCGGCGCCGGTATCGACAGCCCGCGATTCGGCCAGGAAATCGTCGCCGAGAATGGCGCCGGCGCGGCCGCGCGCGTCGCTCCTGGCCAGATGCAGGCTGACGCGACCGTTGTGCGCAAGGGTAAAGGCCACCGCCGGGTGCGCCAGCGCGATGCGTTTGAGGGCGTCGGCGCAGTGCGCGAACTCGGTGGCTTCGGATTTGAGGAACTTCCGTCGTGCCGGCGTGTTGTAGTAGAGGTCGCGCATCTCGACGACGGTGCCGGTCGAAAGTGCGGCGGGTTCCGGTGTCGCGGCAGCTTCGGCAGTCAGCCGCCAGGCGTGGCTCGATCCGGCCTGCCGGCTGGTCAGTGTGAGTCGCGCGACGGAGGCTACTGAGGCCAGTGCCTCACCGCGGAAGCCGAGCGTGGCGACGCGTTCGAGATCGTCAAGCGAAGCGATTTTTGACGTGGCATGTCGGGTCAGTGCCAGCGCCAGTTCATCCCTGGCGATGCCGCTGCCGTCATCGCTGACGCGAATCAGCTTGACGCCGCCTTCCTCGAGCTGGATCTGGATCGCGGTACTGCCGGCGTCGAGGGCGTTCTCCAGCAATTCTTTGAGCACCGAGGCCGGGCGCTCGACCACTTCGCCCGCCGCAATCTGGCTGATCAGCAGGTCGGGCAACAGGTGGATCACCGGCGGATGGGTTCGCGTTTCGGACATGGGCAGATTATACCGGCCAAGCTTCCGGTAGAATCGCGCCTTTGCCCTGATCGTTCGCCAACATGGAATATCTTGCCGCCTTCATCGACATCGTCCTGCATCTGGACAAGCACCTCGCTATGCTAGTGCAGCAGTACGGGACCTGGATTTACGCCATTCTCTTTGCCATCATCTTCAGCGAGACGGGATTTGTCGTGACGCCCTTCCTGCCCGGCGATTCGCTGCTCTTCGTAGCCGGTGCGCTGGCCGCGCTGGGCGGAATGGATATTGGCGTGCTGCTTGCTGTACTGGTCGTAGCCGCAGCGCTGGGCAATATGCTCAATTACCAGATTGGACGATTTATCGGCCCGCGTGTTTTCAGGTGGGAGGATTCACTTTTCTTTAACAAGGCTGCCCTGAACAAGACAGAAGCATTTTACGAAAAACATGGCGGGAAAACGCTGGTGATTTCACGCTTTTTGCCGTTGTTCCGTACTTTTGCCCCGTTTGTAGCTGGCGTGGGAAAGATGGACTATTTACGGTTCAGCTACTTCAATCTTCTGGGTGCAGCGCTCTGGGTCGTCTCCTTGACGCTGGCCGGCTACTTTTTCGGAAATCTGCCGTGGGTGCAGCAGAATCTGACGGTGGTGATTCTGGGCATCATTGTGCTGTCGATGATTCCGATGGTGATCGGCTGGCTGCAGCAGCGAAAAGCCTGATTCAGCGCGCCCGGCGCTTCTTGTCCATCAGCTGCATGATCAGCGGTGTGAAGATGAGCTGCATGGCCAGTCCCATCTTGCCGCCCGGACAGACAATGATGTTCGGGCGCGACATGAATGAATCGTGGATCATGCTCAGCAGGTAAGGGAAATCGATCCCGCTGGGGTCGTCAAAGCGGATGACCACGAAGCTCTCGTCAAGAGTTGGTATGTCACTGGCAATCAGCGGATTCGAGGTATCGACGGTCGGCACGCGCTGGAAGTTGACGTGCGTTTGCGAGAACTGCGGGCAGATGTAATGAACGTAGTCGGGCATGCGGCGCAGGATGGTATCCATCACCGCCTCGGTCGAGTAACCGCGCAGGGCCTTGTCGCGATGGATTTTCTGGATCCATTCGAGGTTGATGATGGGCACCACGCCGACGCGCAGGTCGACGTGGCTGGCCACGTCGATGGTATCGGTTCTGACGGCGCCGTGCAGACCTTCGTAAAACAGGATATCGGTATCCGGCGGCAGGTCGGTCCAGGCGGAAAAGCTTCCCGGTTCGGCCCCGTAGCGCGCGGCGTCTTCGAGGTCATGGACATAGCGGCGGCGCTTGCCACGTCCCGTTTCGCCGTATTCGCGGAAGAGATTTTCCAATTCCTTGAACAGATTGGCTTCCGGCCCGAAGTGACTGAAATGATCGTTGCCGGCCGCTTCTTCTTCGTCCATCTTGGCTTTCATCGTGGTCCGGTCATAGCGGTGAAAGCTGTCGCCCTGGACGATTTCGGCAACGATTTTCTCGCGCCGGAAGATGTGCTGGAAAGCGTGTGTAACCGAGGTGGTTCCGGCCCCCGATGAGCCGGTAACCGCAATGACAGGATGTTTGATCGACATGAAAATCTCCAGATTCAGGAAAATGCCTTAAACGGGGCCGCGGCCTGATTCAGTTGGTACGAAGCAGGGTGCGCGTGGAAAAAAGAGGCGAACTGAAGGGCTTGTCCTCGCCGTTCAGATAGTCGCTATGGTAGCGCTCGATGCGTTCGACTTCGTCGCGCGAGCCGAGAATGACCGGGACCTGTTGCTGCAGGCTGCCGGGCAGTACATCGCCAATCCGTTCGTAACCGGTTGTGGCCAGGCCGCCGGCCTGTTCGACGATCATCGCCAGTGGATTTGCCTTGTGCAGCAGGCCCAGCCGGCCGGGTTGGCGCACATCGCGGGTGTCCTGCGGATACATGAAGACGCCGCCGCGCAACAGGAGGCGATGGACATCGGCGACCATCGCTGCCACCCAGCGCATGTTGAAATCCTTGCCGCGTACGCCGGTTTTCCCGTCCAGGCATTCCTCGATGTAGCGGCGGATGGGTGGTTCCCAGAAACGCTCGTTGGAGGCGTTGACCGAGAAATTGCAGGTTTCGGCGGGGATCCGGAGATTGGGGTGCGTGAGCAGGAATTCGCCCATTTCGCGATCCAGCGTAAAGCCATGCGTTCCGTTGCCAAACGTCAGCACCAGCATGGTCGATGGACCATACAAGGCATAGCCGGAGGCGATCTGGGCCGAGCCGGGCTGCAGGAAATCGGCCGCCGTTGGCGTGCAGCACTGATCCGGGCAGCGCAATACCGAGAAGATGCTGCCCAGCGTGAGGTTGACATCGATATTCGAAGAGCCGTCGAGCGGATCGAGAACCAGCAGGTAATTGCCCGATTGCCCGGCGCCCGGGATGGTGTAAATCGCTTCCTCCCCGGCGCATGACATTGCGCTCACCTGCCCGCCCAACGCGCAGTGTTGAAGAAATATCCGGCTCGACAGCCGGTCGAGTGGTTTTTCCGGATCACCGGAACGTTCGGCCAATGCCGCCAGCGCCCCGAGTGAAACCTGTTGCGCCACGGCCTTGCAGGAACGCATGACGTCGCTGACCAGTATCGACAAGTCGCCGGTCAGCGAAGGGTTGCGGCGCTCTTCCTCGATCAGGAACTGGTTAACTCTGGTGTGGCTGAGAAGCATGTTGAAATTCCATCGCGATTAGGTGCTTCAAATTCCGGACTTGAGCCAATCCTGTTCGTGTGTTAAAAAATGATGCCTTGACGTTATGTTTATTTCAATTAGTAAAGACTAATCAATGAGAAACGCCACCATCCGCCAACTCCAGATCTTTTCGGTGGCCGCCACCCACTTGTCCTTTGCCCGTTCGGCCGAGCAACTACATCTGACGCATGCTGCCATTTCACTGCAGATCAAGCAACTTGAAGATGTTTTCGCAACCGTGCTGTTCGACCGGATCGGCAAGCGGGTATTCCTGACCGAGGCCGGTGAAATCCTGCTCGGCCATGCCCGGCAAATCCTGCAATCGCTCAAGGATGCCGATGAATCCCTGATGGCCCTGAAAGGACTCAAGGGTGGGCGGGTGACGATCGCCGTGACCAGCAATGCCGAATACTTTGCTCCCGTCCTGCTGGCCGAATTCCGCAGGATGCAGGCCGATGTCCGGGTACGTCTGCTGGTCGATAACCGGGAAGAGGTGACGCGCCTGCTCGTTGCCAATGAGGTTGATCTGGCGATCATGGGACGTCCGCCGGCGGAAATGGACGCCGAGGCCGTGAGTTTCGCGCCGCATCCGCTGGTCATCATTGCCGGTGCCGGTCATCCGCTGACCCGGCGCGCACACCTCTCGCTCAAGGACCTGGCGGTCGAAACGATGATCGTTCGCGAGTCAGGCTCCGGCACGCGTCTGGCGATGGAGGCCTTTTTCCGCGAACACGCGATCGAACCCTGCATCGACATGGAAATGGGCAGCAACGAAGCGATCAAGCAGGCGGTGGTCGCCGGGCTCGGCATCAGCTTCATCTCGCAGCATACCCTGGGGCTCGAACTGAGCAGCGGACGCCTGATCATCCTCAAGGTTGAAGGCACGCCGGTGATGCGCCGCTGGTTTCTGGTGCGGCACAAGGGCAAGCGCCTGACCCCGGCGCTGGGCGCCTTCTGGGACTTCGTTGTCAGCTTCGCCCCGGAGTACCTGAAGAAGCTGGCCTGAGCAGATTAAGGGCCAGGCTTGCGCTAAAGAATTCGCCCGACGAGGGAAAGCGTTTCATCGAGCCAGACATCCTCCGGGCTGACAAATCCTTTCGCATTGTAGGCAAACTCCTTCCCGGCATGCGAAAAGCATTCATAGACCAGTTCGGAGCAAATGTACTCCCGGTCTTTCTCTTTCTTCCCCAGGCCAAGAGTTATGCGCGCCAGAATTCTGGCAACTTCATCCTTGTCATAAGGCTGGGTCAGTTCGTCGATGCCAAAAATCGAGACCCCGGTAACCATTTGTGCATTGACATCCTTGCAACGCGCCAGAACCACCCGGCCCCTGTAGGGTTTTCCGTCCTCATAGTCGTCAAGGTATTTTGACAAAGGCGCAAAGCGTACCCCCATATCCTCAACACTTTCCAGCAGGAGCATGCGGTCGATGGAATCAATCCGGAAAACGATTCCGACATGACTCCATGGGCTGCCCGTCACCTTTTGAATCGCTCTGGAAACCAGATAGTCTCCCGAGGCAAAAAGAATGTCTCCGGACTTCAGCTTTGCGCGCAGCTCGGCGTAGGGCAGAACCGGGAGCGCCTTGATGTCCTTGCTTTCCAGATGGTCGGCCATTTCTCCTCCTTTCGCTGAGGGTTGTGGGGCCATGGGAATGATGGGCCAGCCCGGTTCATAGCGCGGCCTGAATAAGGGCCAGATAGTCTCGGTTGTCGGCTATCGTATTGTGACCTGTCGCGGGTATGAGCTTCATCGTCGCGACGCTTTTGCTGAAGCGTGCAAAGAGCTTTTCAGTACTGGCCCGGGGAATAACTTCATCATTTTCCGCGGCGACAATCAGCGTTGGCATGGTGATTCCGGAAGCGTACTTCCCCGAGTCATAGTTGTCACGCAGCAGCCACCTGACCGGGACATAGGGAAACTGAGCGGCAGCGATCTCCTGCAGGCTGTCGTACGGCGTGATGAGGATCAGGCGAGACGCTGGGCGCTGGCTGCACAGGCGAACGGCGACACCCGTTCCCAGGCTGCGACCGATAACGGCAATCTCCGGATGTTCGGCGCGGACCTTGTCGAACAGTCCAAGGGCGTCCTGATGAATGGCGGCTTCCGAAGGCCTGCCCGAACTGCCGCCGTAACCTCTGTAGTGAAGGAGATAGAGGGCGTGATCAGGGAACGACTTCTCGAACGATGGAAGATTGAGTGAAACGTCTTCAGCATTCCCGCCGAAATAGATAATAGCCTTCGGGCCGGCATGTCGCCTGACCGTGACAAAAAGCTCTGCACCTTCGACAGGGAAAATCATTGTCGATTGCGGCGCATTGATTTCCCGGGGCTGCGGGTAGTAGATCAACGAGTCTTGAAATACGAACAGAGCCGTGCAGAATGCAGCATAGGTGAAAACAACGATGACCATAGACTTCATGAACATATTATGCATGGGGCAAACATTTTAATTCAACGGTCTGTGCGTTTTTGGCGCAGGTCAGGCGGAATGATGTCTTTTCTATCAATGCGCCCGCAAACTGAAACTAGTAGGTAGTCATGCTGAACGCTTGGATAAACCGTCATTCCGGCGAAGGCCGGAATCCAGTGGCGCACTACTGGATTCCGGGTCAAGCCCGGAATGACGAAGCTTTGTATCGATCTGTTTCAACATGACTGACTGCTAGTTTCCTTGAATTGCGCGCCGCATCACAATGCCATCTTCGTGTGCCGTGCCATAGGGGGTGAAGAAGTCCTTGAACCGTACAAGCTCCTTGAACCCGGTGGCCTCATAGATAGCCCGTGCATGCCGCCATGTTTCATTGACCAGTAACAATGCGTAAGTCAGTTGCGGGAATGTCGCAGCGACACGGTCCAGGCAGCCAGGAAAAAGCATCGAGCCCAGGCCTTTTCCGCGGAAGGCGGGGCTGATGGTCATCGAGGCAATGTAGAGCATGGTTCCGTGCACAGGGTCATGACGCTCGAGGATGTCGTGACCCAGCGTGAACTGCTCGACAACGGGAATGGACGATTCTTTCCATATCTCGGAGAAAAAGCAGCCGATACATTCCGGGCCTGAGTCCGCCATAAACGATCCCTGGGGGAATGTCCTGATGCGCAGCGCATAGACTTCGCGAAGCTCCTGGTTTCCCGGGGGAAACCGTTGACTTCCATGTCCATGATCCGATCAAGATCGTGCACAGTCGCTTCGGCAAGAACGAGTGTTGATTTCATGTGACCATGACGAGGAGTAGAGAGGTTTAAGCTGCGAATTCAGCGGGTAGCAAGCAGTGCATTTCTGGCCGATCGCCGGGATGACCTGTCATGTTTCTTTCACTGCAATGGCCTGGACCACTGCGCCAAGACCCGTGTGGTAGATGCCCTCGACGACAT
This sequence comes from Accumulibacter sp., assembly GCA_020049495.1. Lineage (GTDB taxonomy): Bacteria > Pseudomonadota > Gammaproteobacteria > Burkholderiales > Rhodocyclaceae > Propionivibrio. Next base: position 5,054 of record JAIFKU010000145.1, on the reverse strand, counting down.
CCCGTTCAATCTCGAGCAGATGTTTGAACGTCAAGCCATCCAGTTCAAGACTCAACGATTCCTTGGTGGTCATCAAATCCGCCGATTTTCCCCCGCCAGTACCATGCTTTAACTGATCCGGGGTATAAGCCTCGACCAGGAAGACCCCACTTGCTTTCAGCCCTGCGACCACCCTTTCATGCAACTTCTTTCTCAGCGCCGAAGGCAGGGGGCAGAAAATGGATACGATGCCGTCCCACCGGTTTTCCCCGATGTCGAAATCAGCCAGGTCGGCATGAATCAACTCAATGGAAACACCATTCTCCTCAGCCAGTGCTCTGGCCTTGTCTAAGCCGACTCGGGAAGCATCTACGGCAGTTACAGCGTAGCCGTGCCTGGCAAGAAATACGGCATTTCGTCCTTCCCCCTCGGCCAGACAAAGAACTTTTTCTTTTGGAATGAGCTTGTAATTGTCTTCCAGAAATTTGTTCGGGGATTTCCCGTAGGCATACTCTTCTGTACTGTATCGTTCATCCCACATGGGTTTTCTCCTGAATTGATATCGTCAGTTCAATTCGACGGAATAAAGCGAAAGAGTTGACCGGCATTGGGCTCAATGCGCGTGTGCCAGCATGATGACGCCGGCGACGATGCAAGTTGTGCCGATGACACGCGATGGAATGAAGGCCTCAAGTAACAGCTTCGCGCCGAACAGGGCGCCAAGCAGCATTGACAGCTCGCGGACCGGGGCGACGTAACTCAGCGGCGCCATTGTCATGGCAAACAGGACCAGAGTGTATGCCACGGGCGACAGTATTCCGACGGCAACAATGTACCGGCGATTCAGCCGCCATTGGTTACGCAGGCTCGAAGGGTTGCCGAGTGCTTTGGGCGTAAGGATTGCGGTTCGCAGTGCAAGCCCGAGAAAGTAATAGAGCACCGGCGTAACGCCGAGCGCCTTGATCGCCCAGCCATCGATGACCGTGTAGGCGGCAATGCACAGGCCGGTCATGATTCCCCAGAAAAGGCCGGTTCGGGCCTTTTGGGGTGGTGCGAACAGGGTGTGAACGATACCGGAAACCAGGAATATCCCCGTCAAGACCGCAAGAATACCCATCCAGCCAAGCAGACTCGGTGCTTCGCCGAGAACGAGCATCGCACCGAAGACGGAGAACAAGGGCCCCGTTCCACGCGCCAGCGGGTAAACAATGGAGAAGTCGCTTTCCCGATAGCCTTTCTGTAACACCAGCGAATACACCACATGAATGAGAGCGCTTGCCGTGATTGCGGCCCACGCCTGAACGGTGAGTTGCTGAGTATTTGTGTACCAGGACAATGCGCCGAATGGAACGGCCGCAACAAGGCTTACGGCGCCATACAGCCACACGAACGGCAGCCCGCCGGCTGCTTTCTTGGCGCAAAGATTCCAGAGTGCGTGCAATACTGCGCCGGTAACGACCAGCAGAAGAGCAACGGAGTTCAAGGTTGGTCAGATGACGCGCAACGGGTTAGCCCAGACTGCGGCCCGTCAGGGTCGTCGCGCTGGCAGCGAAGAGTCAAGCGCCTCACAAGTAGTGATTCACCACTTTTCGAGGTCCTTCTTGGCAGACTTGATGAACTTTCCAAAGTCACGATCCTTCTTTCTCTTCTCGACATCAGACATCTGGTAGAACCCGGATTCTTCCCTGAGCTTGTGGTAATTGTCATAGTGCTCTTGACGGAGTACGCCTGAGTTTACCGCTTCAAGTACGGCGCAGCCAGGCTCGCCTGTATGACTGCAATTCCTGTAGCGGCAATCGGAGGCGAACCCGATGATGTCGGAAAAGCTGCTGTCTATCCCTCTTTCGGCCCCCAGAATTCCGAACTCACGCATTCCCGGAGTATCGATGACCAGGGCGCCGCCCTCGAGAATGATCAATTCCCGGCGGACGGTCGTATGCTTTCCCTCGCCCGTTCCGCTGACCCCGTTTGTCTGGAGCATTTCCCGACCGATCAACTGGTTGATGAGGGTGCTCTTGCCCACCCCTGATGACCCGACAAAACAATACGTCTTTGCGGGCAGCAGCATCCCTTCAAGGTCGTCAATGCCCTCTTGAGTGACGTTGCTCAAGGTCAGCACCGGCGCGGTAACTCCCGCAGCGCGGATTTCCGCCTGCTGGGACGCCAGAACATCCGGCGCAACCAGGTCCGTCTTGGTCAGCAGGACACAAGGATCTGCACCACCATCCCTCACCATGACGAGATAACGCTCAAGTCGCTTGAGGTTGAAATCGTAGTGGCATGACTGAACGATAATCACGTAGTCGACATTAGCCGCGATCATCTGATAGTCCGGGGAGTCCCCCGCTGACTTTCTGCGCAGTGCAGTCCTTCGCTCCAGAAGCTTGTGGACCAACCCGAAATCGTCAGTCGATTGTTTATCTGCACATACCCAGTCGCCTACGCACGGGAGTTCCTGCGACAGGTGGTGTCGGTAGAGATAACTGCCAGCCAACTTTGCCCGAAAGGTCCCGCTTTGATCCATAAGCAACAGCAAGTCGCGATCGACCGCAGCAACCCGGGCAACAGTATCTGCAGGCTCTAAATTATTTCTTTCTTCGAACCACTCATTCCAGCCCAGTCGGGCCAGATCAATGTACCGGTTTTCCATTTGTCATCCGCAGCACAGGGGGCTAATGTAGCCTCTCAAATAAAACCATTGAGAGGACCAATACGACTAATCCTCCTGTCACGAAAATGCGCATGATCAGGACTTCCCTCTCACTGATCGATTCCCCAGACCTGGAAAAGCGCCAAATCAGGCCAATCAATGTAGCCAGGCCTCCAAGCCCGCCGAGAACGGCTAAAATATTTTCCAGCATTGCCTTCATGGTCGACTCCCCGGTGTTTTTGCAAGATGATGATCTGGCGAGTGGATGATGGATTGCTCGTCTTCCCGCAGTGGCAACAGGAAGTCATCTGTTTTGACCATTCCCCCCTCGATAACCTCCGCATAAACGCCCATATGGCTGTGTCCGAATTCCTCTCGCAGTATGCGGGGAATATCCAGGTCACGCTCGGCAGTTGTCGGATTCACGGCCGTGGCTGGACAGCGTGCAGTCAGAGAGACAATACGCAAGCGCGCCTTGCCCAGCCCAAGCTCCATGCCGATCCACTCCTGCTCGCTCCAGGCTGGCGCGCCTTCGAAGTAAACGTTCGCACGAAAGCGATCGGGATCGATCGCAATGCCTGCCACTCGTTCCAAATCCCTGACGCTCGCAAGGTTCACCAGCGAGACGTATTTATAGGTTGTCGAATTCGGTTTTTGCCTGGCGTCTGAAAAGGTGTGCCCCGGAGCTTCCACCAGATGTGGAGGACCTCCCGGATAATCCATCAGGAACTCTGAAAAGAAGGCTTGCAAAGAAGCATGCCCCTGTGAATCCGTGATGCGAGCACTAAGGATCGATCTGCCCGATTGCTCAATGTGTACGATACCGCTATGTTCATCAAAGCGAGTACGGAGTTGCGCAAGCTTTTCATCGCGTGCCAGCATGAAAAATCGGGTTTTTGGCAACCATTCCGGATGCTCGGGATCAATTTGTGTCGTCGCATGTGCAATGGCGAATCGGCGATCATGAGGAATGCACTGCCCGACCGATAAATTGACCTGATCCAACGCCTCGGCGCTCAATCCCTTGATCGGGTAGCGATATATCGAACTAACGGTTATTGACATGTGACGGGTTTCCTTTGCATGTGAGCCACGATAACAGTTCTCATCCGAGTTGTGCGCGTCAAGTCGTGCAAATATGTCAATCTGATAACTGGTTGATCCAATAGCGCGGCCGCTTCAAGCGGCCAGTCTCAGCAACTGCTATATCTGTTCCGCCAGGAGCGCGAAGCGCGGGGAGAACGGGAGATTTCATCTCCTGCAATCGCTGGTGAGCTTTCTTTCTTTTCTGGATCAGTTTGTCTATTTTTACCATTTGCATATCTCCAAAGGGGGGCAAAATAAGCATCTACCGTAGAGCTAGCTGGCGCTGCGCAGTTTTATCGCGCCAGTCCGTGTTGAATGATGGCTCTGCATACCCTTGGTCAGGTTGGGCGTCACTGGTCAAGCGCCGATTCCGCTGCTGCAATCGCGTGAATGGCCGTAGTGTCAAACAATGGAACCTTGGAGTCTTGTTGGCTGACAAGCAGTGATATTTCTGTACATCCAAGAATAATGGCTTCCGCTCCTTGTGCAGCCAGACTCTCCATAATTCGTCTATACGCGCTACGTGAATCGGGCAAGACAACACCTAGGCACAATTCTTCGTAGATGACGCGGTGGATAGTGTCGCGGTCTTCATCGTTCGGAACGATCACCTGAAGCCCATGGCGTTCGGTCAATCGATCACGATAGAACGCTTGTTCCATCGTAAACCGCGTACCGAGCAGTCCTACGGTTTTGTATCCAGCCTGCGTTATGTCCGCAGCGGTAGGATCAGCAATATGAAGCAGGGGAATAGAGACGGCAGCCTCAATTTCAGGTGCTACTTTGTGCATGGTGTTCGTGCATAAAACCAGAAAATCCGAACCGGCATTTTCGAGTGATCTTGCCGCTTCGGCTAGCATGGCTCCGGCAGCGTCCCAGTTTCCGGCATGTTGTAGGCGTTCGATGTCATGAAAATCGACGCTGTATAGAACGACCTTTGCCGAGTGCAAACCACCCAGGCGTTCCCTGATCGTTTCGTTGATCTGCCTGTAGTACGGAATTGTCGACTCCCAACTCATACCACCGATTAAGCCGATTGTTTTCAAGAAAATTGTCCTGTGTTGAATGGTGACGCCCAACGTCTTAATTCGCCGGCCTGCGCGGCTCCTCGCGCAGGCCGGCGCGAATAATGGCTTGGGCTTGGGTGGCCAGGCAATCTGTATTCCCCGGTGTTGAGTCAAGCAATCCCGAAGATACAGATTAATCAGACTGTGATACTGAACGCCAGCCTCATCTGCCATTCCCTTGAAGTAACCGATAGCATCCTCAGAAAGACGCATGGTGACGGTTTTCTTAGTCTTGAAGCGTAAGGGTTCTTCCGTGACTCTATCTGGGACAG